>DJVD01000062.1 GCA_002440805.1 Chloroflexi bacterium UBA6265 | reverse complement strand
GTTGGAGAAATGTTCGTTGGCGAGGATCAGCACCACCGGAGGCACCAATGCCAACAACACGTACCCGACTCGCACCAGCATCCACATCGCAGTCCATGAACTCAGCCAAATCGTCAGGGAAAGCAGTGACTCAGCGGTGAGGTCACGATTGATCCCGCTCAGGTCATCCCGCAGCAAGGCATCGGCTACCGGATCATAGAACCCGCTTAGTCGCTCGATCCAGCTTCCATCCAGCTGGCCGGAGAAAATGGCTGTGAGTATCCAGACGATGGCAATTCCGAACCCAGTTGCTATTAACATCGCCAGTCCATCAAGCAATGTCGTGCGGGCCAAAAATGCTGAGATAAGACCCCCAATAAAGGCGATTAACGCGAATCGCCACAGGTTGTGCCCATCCCAGGCGACGGAGATCACTGTGCCGGAAAGCGTCACGAGGCCGAGCATGAGTAGAGGGAAAGTCCACTTGGCAATCGTTGGATAGCGATGGGCGCTGGATCTTTCGGTTGAGTGTTGGCTATGTGGGGTCGACGGCTTCATGGCGCTAGTTTACCCCGACGCGGCGGGCGATCGGCGACGCGTGAGTCGGATATCGATGGATGTGGATTCTGGCAGCGGCAAGTCGTCGCAAGAGCGGATCGACATCATCCTGCCCTTCTCCACCGGCATCGACAACGACAGCTGTGATCGGCACCAATCGTTCGACCAGCGCAGCTCCGGCGGCCACCCAGTCGGCCCGGGGATCGGCCGTGATTACCACCAACGCACTCGTTCGAGAGAAACGACGATGATCGGCCGTGATGGCCTCTGTGATTGAGCGCGATCCCTTGCTCGTTACCACGGCCAGTGTTTCCGCAATGCGGAACCATTGGCGCTCCGAATTATCGGATTCGATCCGGATCGGGTTCTGGCGATTGAGCATCACGCCTACCTTCCTGCCCTGTGCAAGCGCGGCATTAGCCAGCGACGCGCCAATCGAAACGATGTATTCCACCGTGGAATGGAGGTACTGGTACGCGGGTGGAACATCGCTGTGTTGGTGCAGGTCAAACTGGCCATCATCGTTAAGATCCAGCAATAGCCACAAATCGGCAGAAGGATCCGGGTCGAACTCCTTCACCATCAATTGGCCGCGGTGGGCGGTGGCATTCCAGGCAATGCGGTTCATGGGGTCACCCGGCGAATATTCGCGCACGCTGTTGATCATCGCTGAATTCACCACACTCATGCGTGGTGTCGCCCTGCCTCCGGAAAGGCTGGCGGTTGGCATGGGTATGCCGCTGATATCGACCTGAGCCGGGAATACGATCAGGTCATGCTGAACGGGCAATGTGCGCTCGGATGCGAACAGGCCAAGCGGATCACTTGCGGCGACATGGGCTGGTCCAAGCCGGAATTTGCCCCGGCTCACAGCGATAGTTTCGACACGCCAACTGCAACGGCCGTTACCTCTCAACGAAACCACGCGACCTGATTCGTGCTGGGGCAAGGTGCTGGCATCGCTTACCTCTACCCAGAGCTTGGGGATGCGCGAATGATTGGTGATCGCGATTTCTTCAACGACCAAGTCACCAACATTGACACGATCCAGCATCAGAGTGCGCTCAAATCCGAGGCCCGAAATGCTCAACCTATTCCACTGCCAGGCTATGGCCAGCACGACGACCAGAGCCAGGATCACGCGATCGAGCACCGCCAGTTGCCAGGTGATGGATGCAAACAGCAGTCCGCCAATGAGCAATACCAGTCGCGACCATCCCATACCTAAACGGGGGTGGCCGAGCGCGGCGATGAAGTTGGCTGGGGAATGGGAATGGTGCGGAGCAGGTCGTTCATAACGCTGCGGCTATCGTATCCCTGCATGCGCGCTGAGGGACCAACAATAATGCGGTGGGCAAGCGTCGGCACGGCGAGGAATTTCACATCGTCCGGCAGCACGAAATCGCGACCGCGCACTGCCGCCCATGCGCGTGAGGCGTTGAAAAGTGCAATCGATCCCCGCGGGCTGGCACCAAGGAATACCTCGTCGTGTTTCCGCGTGGCTTCGACCAGGGTGACGATGTATTCCCGGATCGAGTGCGCCACATGCACCGTTTTCACGGCGTCCTGGGCAGTGCGGAGGTCATCGATCGTCGTCACCTGTCGCAGCGTTTCCAGGGGGTGGCGTTGGTGCTGCCTGTCCAGCATTTCCAGTTCACCCTGGCGGCCGGGATAACCGAGGGCAATACGGATCATGAACCGGTCAAGCTGTGCCTCCGGCAAGGGGAAGGTGCCTTCGTAATCAATCGGGTTCTCTGTTGCCAGCACCAGGAACGGCTGCGGCAACATGTGGGTGGCGCCGTCGATGGTAACCTGCGCCTCCTCCATCGCTTCCAGCAGGGCGGCCTGTGTTTTCGGCGTGGCCCGATTGATCTCATCGGCCAACACCATTTGGCTGACGATTGGCCCGGGCCGGAATTCGAACACGCTTTTTTGCTGGTTGTACACATTCACGCCGGTGATATCGCTCGGTAAGAGATCGGGCGTGAACTGGATCCGCTTGTAGGAACTGCCAATGCTGCGGGCGATGGCCTTGGTGAGCACGGTTTTACCAACGCCAGGCACGTCCTCGATCAACACATGGCCCTTGCAGAGCAAGGCGGTCATGACGAGTTCGACCTCGCGACGCTTGCCAATCACGACGCGTTCGACGTTATCGGCGGTAGTTTCCACGAGGGAGCGAATGAAAGATGAATCCATGTTGGCGGCAAGACTCCAGCTGGGAAGGAAGGGGGACGCGTTTTTCCTAGTATACCGAGTCTCTAACCTGAGGCGGTAAATGCTCCTATACTCTGACTATTGGTACACGTGTTCTGATTATCCCGGAGTCGCCTTATGCCAGCCCCTGCCAAACCCGGCACCGTCGTTCTCGTTGACGGATTCGGCCTGATCTTCCGCGCTTACTTCGCTATTCCCACGTCGCTCAGCACCGCCAGCGGCGAGCAGACAAACGCTGTTTACGGATTTGCGGCGATGCTGCTGGATGTGCTGCAGAAACGAAAGCCGGACTATGTGGCCATTGCGCTGGAAACGGGCAAGACCTTCCGGCACGATCTCTACCCCGCATACAAGGGCACCCGCTCAGAGATGCCCGAAGACCTGCGCGAGCAACTGAACAGGGTGCGCGAGCTGATCGACGCGCTCAATATTCCTGTGCAAATGAAGGACAACTACGAGGCCGACGATGTTATCGGTACGCTCAGCCGACGTCTCGCCGCAGAGGGACACGAAGTGATCGTGATCACGGGCGATTCCGACCTGCTGCAGTTGGCGGGTCCGAATGTGACCATCGTGCTGCCCGGTGCCAAGCGTTTTGGTGAGCTTCGTGAATACGGAACAAATGAAGTGGTTGAACGCTACGGCTTCGGCCCGGAGTTTGTGCCCGATTACAAGGCACTTGTGGGTGATACATCAGACAACATCCCGGGCGTACCGGGCATTGGCGACAAAACGGCCAAGAAATTGATCATCGAATATGGCCCTGTGGAGGAGATATTCGCCAATCAGGAGAAGGTCACCCCGACCCGGGCGCGCAACTCACTCGTGGGTGATGGGGTGCTTGAGCAGGCACTGGAGAGCAAGGCACTGGCGACGATCGTCCGCGATATGGAAATCGATTTCGACCTCGAATCCGCACACCTCGGCGACTACGACAAGGAAAAGGTCATCGAACTGTTCCGAGTGCTGGAGTTCCGCGGCCTTGTCGACAAGCTGCCGGAGACTTCGCGGGCCAGCAACGGGGAAGCGATCGCTCCGGTCATGGACAAACCCGAGAGTATCCAGACCGTCGTCTCCACCTCCGGGCAACTGAAAACCATGGTCGCCCGCATCCGGGACGTAGGTGCAATGGCGGTGGACGTGGAGACCACGTCCACCGATCCCATGACTGCGGAACTGGTGGGAATCGCTATTGCGGTGAGCAACCACGAGAGCTGGTATGTGCCCGTGGGCCATAACGAAGGTGATCAGCTCGATGCCGATGAGGTGCGCACGGCACTGGATCCGGTTATTGCCGACAAGAAGATCGATGTGTATACGCACCATGGCAAGTACGACCTTCAGGTGCTGACGCGGCATGGATACTCAGATCGCCTGATTACGTTCGATACGATGATCGCCGCATACCTGCTGGGTGAACAATCAATCCGACTCAAAGACCTCTCTTTCACCCGTCTCGGAATCCAGCAGACCGAAATCTCCGAACTGATAGGCACTGGCCGCACACAGAAAACCATGGACACCGTTGCTATCGACCTGGCCGCTCCTTATGCCATGGCCGATGTGGAGTGCACATTTGCCCTCGTTGATGCCTTGAGACCGGAAGTTGAGGCTCGGGAACAGATGGAATTGCTCACCGGGATTGAACTGCCCCTGGTGAATGTGCTGATGCACATGGAACGCAACGGGATCGCGATTGATCCGGATGAACTCACCGCGTTCGCCCAGGAAATGGGGAAGCGCATTCTCGAGCTCGACGATGAGGCGGATGTTCTTGCTGGACGTCCGGTGAGCATCGCCAGCAACAAGCAAATGGGCACATTGTTATTCGACGAACTCAAACTGACACCCGGCAAGAAAACCAAAACCGGCTATTCGGTGGACTCCGAAGTGCTGGAGGGGATTAAGAACGAACACGAAATTGTTGGCCTCATCCTGGAACACCGCTCACTGGCCAAACTCAAGTCGACCTACGCTGACGCTCTGCCCACGTATGTGAATCCGGTCGATGGCCGCGTCCACACCACGTACAACCAGACGGTAGCGGCAACTGGTCGGCTGGCCAGCACAAATCCGAACCTGCAGAACATCCCGGTGCGAACCGAAATGGGGCGACGCATACGCCGGTCGTTTGTGGCAGATCGCCGGCCGGAATACCAATTGGTCGATAACGCCATTTTGCTGGCCGCCGACTATTCGCAGATGGAACTGCGGATTCTCGCGCACATGAGCGGTGACCCCGCCCTGGTAGGAGCGTTCCGTGAAGGCGATGATATCCATCGCGCCACTGCTGCACTGGTGAACGATATCGAGATCGAGGATGTCACCAGCGATCAGCGTCGCATCGCCAAAACCGTGAACTTCGGCATTCTCTATGGCATGCAGGCCTTTGGTCTCAGTCGCGATACGGGCATGCCGCGCGCAGAAGCGCAGCAATTCATTGATCGCTATTGGGAGCGCCTGCCTAAAGTGCGCCAGTTCTTTGATGATCAAATCCAGTTCGGCAAGGATCACGGTTACGTGGAAACGTTGCGTGGTCGCCGTCGATACCTGCCAGACCTGAACAGCAGCAACGGCCTGCGGAGGCAGGGCGCCATCCGAATGGCGATGAACATGCCGATCCAGGGCACACAGGCCGATATTATCAAGATTGCGATGATCAATCTTGACCATGCGCTGCGTGAAAAGAACCTCCCGGCCAACATCCTCCTCCAGGTTCATGATGAACTCGTGCTTGAGGTGGATGAGACCCTTCTCAACGAAGTGGCGATAATTGTCAAAGAGACGATGGAAGATGCGTTCGCGCTCGATGTTCCTGTCGTCGCCGATCTGCGCACTGGCCCGAACTGGGAGGATATGACGGAATACGTCATCGGGTAGACAGGGCCTGATACACTTGATTTCGCCGCTATCAGGCGGAGTTCAGCGTTTTCACAGCTCATTCAGGAGTTTGGGGTTCATGCCCGTTTATCATTACCGCGGTATCGCGTGCGACCACGAATTCGAAATTCGCCAAAGCTTCTCTGATGACCCGGTTGCCGAATGCGAGGTTTGTGGCCAACCGGTGCGTCGCGTGATTCACGCCTCTCCGGTGGTTTTCAAGGGTTCAGGCTGGTACATCACCGATTCTCGCCCCACATCCGACCCGATTGGCGGCGTCAAAGACGTGACCAAGTCCTCCGACGACAGCGCCAAGCCGGCGACGGAGACAACCAAAGAGAAATCGAACACATCCGGGGCCAAACCGGCCGCGAAATCCGAACCGGTTGCCGCCACCAACAAGGCCAAGTAACTCAATGACGATCATCGCGCACAATTCAAACCTGGCCTGGTCCTTCGCCGGTTTGCCGTGCGCCTGCGACATTCGCTGCGTCTGTAGCTAGGGGCTCGTCGCGGTCGACGTGCCCCTGTGCTCCCCTCATTCTCTTCACACTCCCCACGACCGGAGGATTCAGATGCAGCAACCAATTTCGCTTTACAACACCATGACCCGCCAGATTGAGCCACTCGAAACCATTGAGCCGGGCAAGATCAGGATGTATGTGTGCGGGGTTACCGTCTACGATCATGCCCACATCGGTCACGGCATGAGCAGCATTGCATTCGATACCATCCGCCGCTACCTCGAGTACAGCGGATACGAGGTGACGTACGCGCAGAACTTCACCGATATCGATGACAAGATCATCAATCGGGCCAATGAACAGGGCATCGATCCGAACGAACTTACGCAAAGCCTGATCGACACGTGGGACGACGAGATGAGCGCCTTCAACGTCAAGAAGGCAACCATCAATCCCCGGGCCACCCAGGAAATCCCGCAGATTATCGAGATGATCACCGGCCTGATCGAAAAAGGCCATGCCTACGAAGCTGAGGGGGATGTGTACTTTCGGGTGCGCAGCTTCGACGGATACGGCAAGCTCAGCCACCGGGATATTCAGGACCTTTTGGTGGGAGCCCGGATCGCTGCTGGAGAACACAAGGAAGATCCGCTCGATTTCGCCCTCTGGAAAGCCGCCAAGCCCGGCGAGCCCACCTGGCCCAGCCCGTGGAGCGATGGTCGCCCCGGTTGGCATATCGAGTGCTCGGCGATGTGCGCCCATCACCTGGGTGAGCGTATTGACATTCACGGCGGCGGTGCGGACCTGATTTTCCCTCACCACGAAAACGAGATTGCCCAGTCC
>DJVD01000193.1 GCA_002440805.1 Chloroflexi bacterium UBA6265 | reverse complement strand
AGCGCCCAGGGTGTCGGCGTCATCGACGCGGCGGTCAGCAAGAACGTCCTGGCGCTCGGCGCCATGACCGACCAGAACTTCCTCGGGCCGCAGAACGTTTTGACCTCGGTCACCTGGGATCTCGCCCCGCTGGTCACCGCCGTCGGCACGGCGGTGGCGGACGGCACCTGGAAGTCGGAAAACTGGTCGCTCGGCGTCGCCGCCGGCTCGATCAACCTCGCCGATTTCCACGGCCTCGACAGCAATGTCGATCCGGCCGTGCTGAAAGCGGTCGAGGACAAGATCGCCGCGATCAAGGCCGGCACGTTCGAAGTGCCGCTCGACACCAGCGAAGTCCAGTAAAGCCACCGCCTATGACCACCGCATCGCGCGCTTCGGCGCCAGCCGTCGAAATGCGCGATGTGCGCGTCAGCTTCGGGCCCGTCATTGCCAACGATGCGGTGAGCTTTTCCGTTGAGCCGGGCGAAATTCACGCCCTGCTCGGCGAGAACGGCGCCGGCAAGACCACGTTGATGCGCGTCCTCGCCGGGCTGATCCAGCCCGATCGCGGCGAACTCCGCATCGATGGCAGCGTGGTGACCATCGCCGATCCGCAGGCGGCGCGCCGCCTCGGCATCGGCATGGTGCACCAGCATTTCATGCTCATCCCCCGCTTTACGGTGACCGAAAATATCATCCTCGGCAACGAGGGCGATGGCTCGGTGCTCGATCGCCAATCGGCTGCACGCGAAGTCCGCAAACTGAGTGAGGCATATGGCCTGCTCATTGATCCCAACGAAAAGGTTGAGAACCTCACGGTCGGGTTGCAGCAACGCGTTGAAATCCTCAAGGCCCTTTATCACGGCAGTAAAATCCTGATCCTGGATGAACCCACCGCGCTCCTCACACCCCAGGAGATCGAGGACCTTTACGGTATCCTCAATCGCCTGAAGGCTGATGGCACGACGATTATTTTCATCACCCACAAGCTCAAGGAAGTTGCCGCCGTCAGCGATCGTGTCACCGTTATTCGCCGCGGGAAGACCGTGGGCGAACGCATCACTGCGGGAACCACAGGTCAGGAACTGGCAGATTTAATGGTTGGTCGTGGCGTGAGCCTCACCGTGCAACGCACCCCGGCAACGCCCGGGCGCATAATTCTCTCCGCCAGGAATGTCACCGCAAAACCAATCCATGGCCACACGGAGCTGGAGATCGAGAAGCTGGACTTGCGCGCCGGCGAAATCCTCGGCGTGTGCGGTGTTGAAGGCAATGGCCAGGCAGAACTGGTGGAAGTCCTTTCAGGTCTACGCCGGGTGCAGTCCGGCGTGATCGAGGTGAATGGCAAGGATATGAGCCACGGCGATCCGAATGAATATCGCGCAGCCGGCCTGAGCTATATCCCCGAAGACCGCCATCATCGCGGCCTCGTGCTCGATTTTCCCCTGTGGGAGAACGTGCTGCTTGGAAATGCCCAGGGCGAACCCTTTGTGCACAACGGACTGATCAACAAGCGTCGCACCCAGGCGGTCACGCGCAACCTCATGCAGGAATTCGATGTGCGGGCCCCTTCGCCCAATACGGCAGCACGATCTCTTTCCGGTGGTAACCAGCAGAAACTGATCATTGCCCGCGAGATGTTCCGCGACCCCGATGTGTTGCTGGCTATCCAGCCAACACGCGGTCTTGACGTAGGTGCAATCGAGTTCGTGCATAAAGAGTTGGTGCGCGTGCGCGATGCGGGTAAGGCCGTTATGCTGCTGAGCTTTGACCTGGATGAAGTGCTGGATCTGAGCGATCGCATTGTGGTGATGAGTGGATATCGAATCGCAGGAGAATTTGTGGCCGGGGATGTAACACGCAATCAGCTTGGGTTGCTCATGGGAGGGCGCACCAGCAATGAATCGGCTGCAGATTAAATCCTCCACCCTCCTCAGCATCGGCGGTTCTGTTGCCGCGGTCGCCGTGGCATTGCTGCTCGGCGCGTTGGTGATGAGCGCATCCGGTGCCAGCCCCGTCGAGGCCTACCAGGCACTCTGGGATGGCGCGTTTGTTGGCCGTCGCTCGATTGCCGAAACACTGGTGTACTCGGCACCACTCATCCTCGGCGGACTGGCGTTTGCCCTTTCTTCCCGGGCGGGATTGTTCAATATCGGCATCGAAGGCCAACTCATCACCGGTGGATTTGTGGCCGGTCTTGTTGGGGCGTGGGATCTCGGCCTGCCGGGATCGGTGTATGTACCACTGGCGCTGGCGAGTGGCGCCCTCGGCGGCATGGTGTGGGGCTTCATCCCCGGCTTCCTCAAGGCCAAAACGGGCGCGCATGAAGTGATAACCACCATCATGCTCAATTACCTCGCCATGCGTGGCATCACCTACCTGGTATTGCGGCGGGATGATGTGCTCCCGGTGGATCCATCCTTCATCGCCACCCAGAAGGTGGTGGATGCAGCCAAACTGCCAATCCTGCTCGATCGCACCCGTCTCCACCTTGGAATTATCATCGCCATCGTGGCGGCATTAGTGCTGTGGTATGTGCTCTTCCACACCAGGTTTGGATACAACGTTCGCGCGGTGGGCCTGAGCAAGGGTGCATCGGCGTACGGCGGCATCAAATGGGGCGCCACCGTGACGATTGCGATGGCGCTCGCTGGCGGACTTGCTGGCCTGGCGGGTGCCGGCGAATCGCTCGGGTTGCACGGCCGTCACTGGGCCACTGCTCCCGGCTACGGGTTTACCGCTATTGCGGTGGGCCTGGTGGGGCGGAATCATCCGTTGGGGGTGATCTTCTCCGGCATCCTGTTCGGCGCGCTGAATGCTGGCGGGCCATCCATGCAAAGCGCTGATGTCTCCAAGGAAATCGTGCAACTGATCCAGGGGTTCATTATTTTGGCGATCGCCGCGCTGGAAGTCGTCAATCGGCTTCCAGCCATTCGCAGTCGCCTGGCGCGTCGGTCCGCCGCCCAGAAAGCAGGAGCGTAACCGGATGGAAGATTTCTTCACGCTCGACCTGCTTACCCGCATTCTTCGCGTCACCACTCCGTTGATCTTCGCCGCCCTCGGCGGCCTGATCTGCGAGCGCTCCGGGGTGATTAACATCGCGCTGGAGGGGCTGATGTTGATCGGTGCATTCTTCGCGGTGGCTGGCACCTACTGGACCGGCAATGTCTTTGCCGGGCTGCTGATCGGTATGGCCTGTGCCATGGTCGGGGCGCTCATTCACGCGGTTTGGAGCATCACCTTCCGCGGCGACCAGATTGTTGTAGGAACGGCGGTGAACCTGATCGCACTGGGGTTAACCGCGTTCCTCGTCAAGGCAATATGGGGAGCGGCAGGCGGCAGCGATCGCGTTCACAGCCTGCCAAAGGTAGGGAGCATGAGCATCCTCGTGCCAGTGGCGTTTGCCCTTGTGCCCGTAGTCGCTTTTATCCTCTTCCGCACAAAACAGGGCTTGCGCTTGCAGGCTTGTGGCGAGCATCCGCAAGCTGCAGTCAGTGCGGGCATTGATATCACCCGCTATCGTTACCTGGCGGTCCTTTCCAGCGGGTTGCTGGCCGGTTTGGGCGGTGCCTACCTCAGTATCGGCAACCTCAACTACTTCACCCTCGATATGACCAACGGCCGTGGCTTCATCGCCCTGGCGGCAGTCATCCTGGGCGGCTGGAGCCCGTGGGGCGCGCTGGCGGCGGCACTCCTCTTCGGCGCGGCCGAAGGCGTGCAGGTGCAGGGACAAAGTACGCCGGGTTTCCCGATCTCCAGCGACCTGATGGTGGCGATGCCCTACATCGTGACGTTGATCGCGATCACCCTCTTCGTCAAAACGCGCTCGGGCCCTGCCGGGCTCGGCACCCACGCCACCACAAGCTAGTGCCAAACGGCTGCAACCATGGTTGCAGCCGTTTTACTTCCTCTGTCCCCAGGTGCGCTCGTACCAGGTTCCATAGCCAAGGAACAGCACAGCGGCAAACACCACCCGCGTGATGTTCACCCATGGGCTCTCAAGCCACGCGGACAGCGATGCCATCCCAGCAACCAGCACCAATCCCAGCAGCAACATCTCCAGCCAAAATCGTGGACGATTCGTGGGCATAGTCGATCCCCGTTCGCGAAGAATGCGAAATAGTGGGCCAAATGTTATGGCTCTTGTCGGTTGATACGCGTTGACCGCATCTTAATTGACGCTCCCGGTTTTCTCCTCCACACTGAATGCATAGTGGAACTCACTGGTGCTCAAACAGTACCAGTCAACCCGGAGCAGACACCATGGTTATGAGCAAGATGGTGGGCGCAAGCGTCCGCCGCAAGGAAGATCCGAGACTGATCACTGGATCATCGACCTATGTCGATGATCTCAAGATCCCCGGGATGCTGCATGCCAGCATTGTTCGTAGCATGGAGCCCCATGGCACCATCGTCGGATACTCCACCGACGAAGCGAAGGCAATGCCTGGTGTGGTGGCGGTATACACCGGCGCCGATCTCGATAGCCTGTTTGTCAATTACGCCACCGAAGCGGTGGGCGAAGCCGAAGAGGGTGACGAAGGCAAGATTCCGAAGCCGGCGGTCTCTCCGCTGGCCCAAACCACCGTGCGCTACGTTGGCCATCCGGTTGCCATGGTGGTCGCGGAAACCCGTGAACAGGCGGTGGATGCCACCGAAATGGTGATGGTGGACATCGATCCCCTCCCCGTTATTACCGATATGTACGAGGCAATGAAAGACGATGCTCCGCGCATCTATCCCAATGTGCCCAACAACATCGGTGCCAGGCATGGTGGCCATCGCGGTGGCGATGTGGACAAGGCCTTCGCCGAAGCCACGTACACGATCAAGGAAGTTATCCACAGCCCCCGCCTCAACGCCGTGCCGATGGAAGGGCGGGCCGTGGCAGCCCAGCCAGATCCGGTTCATGGCCTGACGGTGTGGACCAGCACGCAGGCGCCGCATTGGAATCGCAACGCCATCGCTACCGCCCTGGGCCTCAGTCAGGCGAAGGTGCGCGTGATCGCACCCGAGGTTGGTGGGGGCTTCGGCCAGAAAATCGGCGCCTATTACGAGGATTATCTTGTCGCAGGCGCGGCTCACGCCCTGAAGCGCCCGGTGAAATGGATCGAGACCCGCTCCGAGAATATGCTCGCCAGCAGCCATGGTCGCAACCAGATTGCCGAAGTCGAGGCCGCAATGGCCGCCGATGGCAAGATCACGGCGCTGAGGTGCCGCATCCTGGTCAATGCCGGTGCGTGGCCGAAGGGACTCGATCTCGGCAACTCCACATTCATCATGGCCACCGGCTGCTACGACATTCCGGCCATGCAATACGAATCGCTGAGTGTGTACACCAACACCGGCGCCAACGGTGCCTATCGCGGTGCCGGACGGCCCGAGGCGGCGTTCTACATCGAACGCATGGTCGATCTGCTGGCCGATAAATCTGGCATGGATCCCATCGAAATCCGCCGTCGGAACTTCATCCAACCAGAACAATTCCCGTTTGATACCCTCTCCGGCCAGCAATACGATTCCGGCGAGTATGAGAAACCGCTCGATAAAGCCATCGAGGTGGTGGATTACGCGGCCCTCCGTGCCGAGCAAGCCCGCCTGCGAGAGGAAGGTCGATACATCGGCATCGGCGTGGCCAGCTATGTGGAAATCTGCGGATTTGGTCCGTATGAGAGCAGCACGGTGCGGGTTGAGCCCAGTGGCCACGTCAGCATCTTCACCGGCATTTCACCACACGGTCAGGGTCAGGAGACTACCTTTGCCCAGATGGCCGCCGATGAGATCGGCGCCGATTTCGAGGACGTGGTGGTGCATCACGGCGATACCGCCAACACGCCACAGGGCAATGGCACCATGGGCAGCCGCGGATTAGCCGTGGGTGGCGCCGCGCTGATGGCCAGCCTGAAGAAAATCCAGGCCAAGTCCAAGGCGATTGCGGCCCATATCCTCGAAGCATCGATCGAAGACATCGAGATCGAAGGCGGCAAATACCGCGTCAAGGGCGTGCCGGATACCGGTGTGACCCTGGCCGACATCGCGAAAGAAGCCTATAGCGATCGCATCCCGAAGGACCTCGAGGCTGGCCTCGAAACAACGGATTTCTTCCGTCCCAGTGGCACCACCTTCCCGTTCGGCACACATATCGCCGTGGTGGAAGTGTTCCCAGATACGGGTGAAGTGAAATTCCTCCGCTACGTTTCGGTGGACGATTGTGGTCCAATCCTCAGCCCGGTGCTCGTGACAGGCCAGGTCCACGGTGGATTGGCCCAGGGTATTGGCCAGGCGATGGTCGAGGAAATGCACTACGACACCAATGGCGAGTTGCTCAGCGGCACGCTGAACGATTACGCCCTTCCGCGGGCATCAACCTTCCCCACCTTCGAGACCTATCACACCACGACGCCGACGTATATCAACGAGATGGGCGTGAAAGGGATCGGTGAAGCGGCAACTATTGGCGCTACACCTGCGGCGGCCAATGCCGTGATCGATGCGCTGGAGCCCTTCGGGATCACCCATGTGGACATCCCGCTGACGCCACCCCACGTGTGGCACGCAATCCAGAAGGCGAAGCTGGCGAACGCCACGAACGCAGCCGACTAGCAGGAAACAGGAGAGACGGACGGCCGAGTGGCCGTCCGTCTGTTTTTCAGGCTAGACTACCGCGCAGTGACGACGGATGGTCCTGCTGCTCAATGGTGAGCCCATGGCAGGGCGCCGCTCATGCGAGGCGACGATGCCCCTTCAGAATGCTGCCCTTCTCTTCTTCTTCGTGATTAGTCCC
>DJVD01000131.1:11492-11723 GCA_002440805.1 Chloroflexi bacterium UBA6265 | reverse complement strand
GAGTGTCCGCATTGTAGCCTACGATCATGCATATGGAATTGTGGCAAGGAGGGGCTCATGGCAACACGGGGCAACGAAGGTAAATCGGCATTGTTGGTGATCGATGTGCAAAACGGTGTCGTCGAGAATAGCTGGCGCAAGGATGAGGTGATTGCCAACTGCGCCAAAATGGTGGAGCATGCCCGCGCCAGCGATGTACCAGTGATCTGGATTCAGCACCAGGCCGAAGAT
>DJVD01000131.1:10356-11397 GCA_002440805.1 Chloroflexi bacterium UBA6265 | reverse complement strand
GCCCAAACCAATGCCTGTGTGCGCGCCACCACCTATCGCGCCGCCGGCGAGGGGTACGATGTCACCCTCGTGGCCGATGCCCACACCACCGAATCGATCGACTGGGACGGCATCCAGCTCGAGGCGGAATCGATGATTAACGACCTGAATTTGACGATGCAGTTCCTGGAATGGCCAAACCAGAAGGTAACATCGGCGGACACAGCCGCTATCCTGCAGATGTAATGAGGTTTCAGGGAGAAGCGCCATGCCAGATGTCGATTGGAAATCGAGCCTGATTAGCCAGATGAGCTTTGCATGGGAGTATATGTTCGCGCCGCGCATGGCGGGGCTGACAGACGAGGAGTACCTGTGGGCACCGGTGGCGGATGTGTGGACCGTTCATCCCGGTGAAAACGGCAATTCGCCAACCATCAATCCCCAGATGCACGCCGACCCCGCACCGTTCACCACCATCGCCTGGCGCATGCACCACATGACGGATTTCTTCACCAAACGCCGGGTGAACCACTTTGGCGATCCGGCAGCAGAGGAAATGGATGCGCCCGTCACCCTTTCGGCGGCGGAAGGCATGGCCAACCTCACCCATGCCTACGAACGGTGGAAGAATGCCCTGGATACCATGCCGACGGATCACCTGTACGCGCCATGTGGGCCATCGGAACATCATTTCAGCGAATACCCGATCGCCGATTTGATCCTGCATATCAACCGGGAGTTCATCCATCACGCCGCGGAATGCGCCCTGCTCCGCGATCTGTATCGCCAAAAAGATACGCTCGGCTAGCCGCGCTGCACCTGGGCCACGGCCGAGATGAAACCGAGATTGCGGCCCGCATCAGCGTGCAATAGCGAGATATCGTCCGCGGCAAACGGGTAACCGGTATCGCGGGCGATCTCCTCCCACTGCAGCCACAGCTTCCAGCCATCCGGCACGACATCGGCATGGAGGATATCGAGCGATTCCTCCTTCGCCCATAACGCCCGCCACCATTCCGGGCTGTGCAGGCTCCAGAACTCCTGCTGCCAAAACGGGATCAC
>DJVD01000131.1:5208-10316 GCA_002440805.1 Chloroflexi bacterium UBA6265 | reverse complement strand
AGCCCGAACAGGTGCCAGGCATCGACACAGATGATGGCATCGAAGAACCCGGCCGCAAACGGCAGCGTGTGCGCCTCGGCCTGGATCGGATAGACCAGTGCCTCGAGGCCGAGCTCCTGCACGCGTTGCCAGGTTTCATCGGGGCTCATCCACAAATCGGCCGCCCACACCTGTACCTGCAGTTCCCTGGCGATAAAGAGCGAACTCATGCCGCGACCGCAGCCGAGATCGAGCACGCGCATGCCGGGTTGCAGCGGCATGTGCTGCATCAGTTCCTCGGTGAGCCAGAGGGGATTGGTGCCCAGCATGTTCTCGAGTTGCCACTCCGGATCCCACGCCGCTGCCCGCGGATAACGCGGCAGCCGCACCCGGTTGAGGTCGGTAGCGGTGGGCACAAGCACATCATCGGGCTCGGACATGGGCAACTCCGGGGTGACGAACGGTTGATCGACAAGTATCGCACCATTGCGTCCCGCGATTGTCTACAATTGACATAACATCGACTTTCGCAACGCTATCCGCTACCCTCTGCATTACCAAAACAACGACGAGTGGACGGGCGGTCTCGCATGACGTCTCCTCCAGAAGTCTCCTATCGATCATTGTTCGACGGACCCGGGCGGAAGTGGTTCCTCTCCGCCACGGCGCTCGGGCGTTTGCCCAACTACATGCGCACGATAAGCTGCATCCTGATGGTCGAGCAGATTACCGATAGCTATGGCATCGCCGGTATGGTGGGAGCGACGCAGGGGCTGGTGTTTGCCCTGGTCGCTCCTGTGTTGGGAAGGATGATCGATCTCCGCGGCGAGCGCCGGGTGATTCTGTGGGCCCTGCTCACACATATCGCCGGTGTGTGCGTGCTGATTGGCGCGGCGTACAGCAATCTCCCCAGCGCATTCATGCTGATTGGTGCAGGCATTTTCGGCGGCAGCGCCGTGCAATTTGGCTCGATCAGTCGCGCCCGTTGGGCCCGCGTGCTCAATGGCGGCCGGGCACTTGAACGCGCATATGCGCTGGAAGGCATCATCGACGAGGTCGGCTTTATCCTCAGCCCGATGGTCGCTGTGCTGATGGCATTGCAGGTGCATCCCACGGCAGGCGTCCTCGCCTCGCTCGCGTTCACCGCGCTGGCCACGCTGATGTTGGTGGTGCAGCGGGCAATACCTGCCACCATTCAACCGGCAGGTGAGACCGTTAGTAGCGGAAAACAACGCATCGGTGCGGTGATTCGGATACCGACGGTGACGCTGGTATCCGCGGGCTTGCTGTTGATGGGCACCTTCTATGGCTCAATCCAGATCACGGCAGTTGCGTTTACTCAAGATTTGGGCAACCCTCAAGCGGTTGGCTGGATTGCGATTGCCATCGGCATAGCATCCCTGCTTGGTGCTGCATTGTATGGGGCACGTTCCTGGCCCGGCAGCATCGCAGCCAAAATCGTGGTCACCTTCTGGTGGGTAGGACTAAGTTCGATCCTCTTCCTCGTGTCACCGAACATCCCGGCGATTATGGTGGCGGGTTTCGTGATGGGACTCGCGTCTGCGCCTGCCGTCATCGCCGCCAATGTGCTGATAGAGCAGGTTGCGCCGCCGGAGCGGATCACCGAGGCGTTCACCTGGCTTACTTCTGCCTTGGCAAGCGGTTCTGCTATCGGCGCTATTACGGCTGGCTACCTGGTGGACGAATATGGCGTACGGGCAGGAATGCTGAATGGCGTTGCCGGCGGCGTGGCCTGCGCCTTTTGCGTCACGATTGGCTGGAGACTGCTGCGCACGCCGGAGCCCAACCCTATCCTGCAGATTCCTTGATACCCCGGTGCGGGACAAACACAGCGTAATCCGCTAGTCTCAGGAAGATCGGCGACGTTGCCGATGCGTTCTGTTCATTCATCCTGGTTTCCAATGTCTACTGCCGCCAACATCACCTACAGGTCGCTCTTTGCGGAGCCGGGTCGAGCGTGGTTTTTCACTGCCACGGCGATTGGACGTACACCGAGCGCGATGAAGGCGTTGGCCTGCATCCTCCTCGTCCAACAAATCACCGGCAGCTACGGCCTGGCCGGGATGGTTGGTGCCACGCAAACACTGGTGGCCGCCTTCCTTGCACCGGTATTGGCCCGACTGATCGATGTGCGCGGCGAACGCGGCATCCTCACATGGTCGATGATGGCGCACGTTGTCGGCGTGGCGCTGCTGATCTGGGCGGCGTACAGCGACCTCCCCAGCGCATCGATGCTGGTGGGCGCGGCGATCATTGGCGGCAGCTCGGTACAGTTCGGTTCGCTCAGTCGCGCCCGCTGGGTGCGGGCGTTGGGACGTGGTCGCGCCCTGGAGCGCGCCTATTCCCTCGAATCGATGGTCGATGAAATGGGGTTTGTCGTCGGACCCATGCTGGTTGTGCCATTGAGCCTGCAAGTACATCCCACGGCCGGCCTTTTAGCCTCGATGATTTTCACTGCTATTGGCACCGTGATGCTGATTCGGCAGCCCACGTCGGCGGAATCGACGCGGATGTCGACACCGATCACGAGCGTGGATCACCGCAATGGCAGCTCGGTGATCCGGCTCCCGGCGGTGCAACTGATTATCGCCTCGCTGCTGTGCATGGGGGTGCTGTTCGGCGCGGCCGAGATCGTCATCGTCGCGTTTGCTGAGGACCGGGGCCAACCCAACTCAGCCAGCTACATCGCGGCGATCTTCGCCATCGGCTCGTTGTTGGGCGCGGTGCTCTATGGGGCGCGACAGTGGCCCGGCAGTACGCCGATGAAGATCATGGTGACGTACTGGTGGATCGGGCTGGGCACGATTCCGATGCTGCTGGCGCCGAGCATCCCGGCGATGGCGATGGCGGTGTTCATCACCGGGCTGGCGATTTCGCCCGGCATGATCGTGAGCAACCTGTTTGTGGAGCACATCGCACCCCCCTCCAAACTGACCGAGGCGTTTGCCTGGCTTGGATCGGCGATGGCCACCGGCGCGGCACTGGGATCCATTATCGCCGGCTATCTGGTTGACCAGGTTGGCATTCGCGGGGCGCAGTGGAGCGTGGTGGCTGGCGGCGTGGCCTGCGGATTGATTGTCACCTTCGGCTGGAAGTTGCTGCGATCGCCGGAACCCGAGCCAATGCTGCAGGTGTGATCACAGCCCCGCCGGGCTATGCGATACTGCCTAGAGCGTGCCGATCCGGTGTGGAATCGGCAACTACGGCGTGGTTATGGAGTTGAGGGTACGGCAATGGCGTTCAGTGAAACACTCGAGTTTGCGTTCTTTGAGGGCAAGATCGTGCCCTTCTCGGAGGCAAACATCAGCATCGGGACCCACGCCATGCAATACGGCACCGGCGCATTTGCCGGTATCCGCGGGTATCGCTCGGCCGATGGTGGCGCAATCAATATTGTCCGCTTGCAGGATCACTGCGCCCGCTTGCTGCGCAGCGCCAAACTGTTGCGGATGGATCTGCCCTTTACGCCCGCAACCATGGCCGACACCATCGTGGAACTCACCCGCAAGAACGCCCCAACCAACGATGTCTATTACCGACCCATTGTGTACAAGGCCAGCGTCGAACTCACGCCGCGCCTGCAGAACCTGAAGGACGAGTTCGCCTGCTACATGTTGCCGATGGGAGATTACCTCGATACCACCCGCGGCATGAACATGATCGTCACCAGTTGGACCCGCACCGAGGACAACATGATCCCGAGTCGCGGCAAGATCACCGGCAGTTACATCAATGCCAGTTTCGCCAAGGACCAGGCGATGAGCTACGGTGCCGACGATGCGATCATGCTGAACTCGCGCGGCAAGGTCGGCGAGGGCAGCGCCGCCAACCTGTTCATGGTGCGCGACGGCGTGCTGATTACCGCCCCGATCACCGGCGATGTGCTGGAAGGCATCACCCGCCGCAGCGTGATTGAACTGGCCGACGAGCTTGGGTACAAGATTGAGCAGCGCGAGATCGATCGCTCCGAGTTGTACCTGGCCGAAGAGGTGTTCTTCTGCGGCACCGGTGTGCAGGTGGCATGGGTGGCGACGATTGACGGTCGCACTATCGGCAACGGCGAACGCGGCGTGATCGCGAAAACGCTGTACGACACCCTGTTCGGCATTTTCCGCGGCGAATCCGATGCCCACCAGGATTGGGTGACGCGGGTCGAAATGGGCTAGGCTACCCGTTCAATNNTTGATCGCCACGGGTGATTGCAGATAGGTGTAGACCTGTCCTTCGCGGCCGGGAATCGTGCGGGCCTACAATAAGCATGAACCATCACCGTATCCGCACCCTATTGACACGTCTGCTATTGTACAAATATACCCCCAGGGGGTATATACGATTACAAGAAGTAAGGAACAGGGGAAATGGATCACTCCAAACATCGCGAGCCACAACCGGCTTCGGGGACACACGACCCACACCACAACCACGAGGCTGCGACGACCTCTCCTCATGCTGGAGAGCACCACCAAGTTGCCCATGCTCCCGACCACACAGGCCATGACGCCCACATCAGCCATAGCCAGCAGGAAATCCANNATCCATGCTGGTCACAATGGCCATGATGCCCATGACGCGCATGCCGGTCATGGCGGTCATGGTGGCCATGCCGGGCATGAGGCGATTTTCCGACGCAAATTCTGGCTATCGCTCATCCTCTCGATCCCGATAGTGCTGTACAGCCACATGATCCAGGAGTGGCTCAATTTCGAGATGCCGATGTTCACCGGCAGTGACTGGATTCCACCCGTGCTCGGCACAGTGGTCTTCTTCTATGGTGGCTGGGTTTTCCTCCAGGGCGGATGGGACGAGATCAAGCAGCGCCAGCCCGGGATGATGCTCCTGATCAGCCTCGCGATTACCGTGGCCTTTATCGCCAGCGCTGCCACCACCTTTGGTTGGCTGGATCTCGATTACTGGTGGGAACTGGCGCTGCTGGTGACCATCATGCTGCTTGGCCACTGGCTGGAAATGCGGGCGCTCGGCGAAACGCAAAACGCCCTGGCCGCATTGGCGGCCCTGGTGCCCGATGAAGCAGAGCGGATCGTTGATGGCGTGTCCGAGATCGTGCCCGCCAGCGCTCTGCAAACCGGCGACCTCGTGCTCGTGCGGCC
>DJVD01000131.1:3285-5177 GCA_002440805.1 Chloroflexi bacterium UBA6265 | reverse complement strand
GGCACCGTGGCGGCCGGATCGTCGGTTCGCTTCCGCGTGGGTGCTACCGGAGAAAACACGGCGCTGGCCGGTATCCAGCGGATGGTAGCCGAGGCGCAAACATCCAAATCCCGCGCCCAGGCCCTGGCCGACAGGTTCGCCGCGATGCTGTTCTACATTGCAACCGGCGCAGGATTGATCACGTTCGTCGTGTGGTGGCTCATTGTTGGCGACCTGAACGCGGCGATCACGCACACGGTCACCGTGCTCGTTATCTCGTGCCCCCATGCCCTCGGCCTGGCGATCCCGCTGGTGATCGCGATTACCACCGAGGTTGCCGCCAGGAATGGTGTGCTGATTAAGGATCGATTGGCCCTCGAACGCATGCGCACCGTGAACAGCGTGCTCTTCGACAAAACCGGAACCCTGACACGCGGCGAACACGTGCTGCACGACCTTGCATCTGCCAACGGCAGCGATGATGAGATGCTGGCGCTGGCCGCTGCGGTTGAGCAGGATAGTGAACACCCCCTGGCACGCGCCATCGTGACTGCCGCCCGCGAGCGCGGCCTGCATGTGCCCCAGGCCACTGGCTTCGAAGCCATCGCCGGACGGGGTGTTACCGCCATGATCGATGGCGCTCGCGTTTCGGTCGGTGGCCCAACCATGCTGCAGGAGCAGAACCTGCAGGTACCCGGCCGCATTCAGGCAGCCGCCGACGATTGGAACGGGCGCGGTTCGGCAGCACTGTATGTTGCCCGCGATGGCGAGGTCATTGGTGGATTGTCGCTGGAAGACCAGGTGCGGGATGAATCTGCCCGGGCGGTTCGAGAACTACAGCAAAGCGGTGTGCGGGTGGTGATGATCACCGGTGACGCGCAATCGGTGGCGAATGTTGTGGGCAATGAACTGGGAATCGATGAGGTCTTCGCCCAGGTGCTGCCGGAGAAGAAGCAATCGGTGGTCAGTGCACTCCAGGCCCGGGGCGAACGAGTAGCTATGGTGGGCGACGGCGTCAATGATGCGCCGGCGCTTGCCCAGGCCGACGTGGGATTGGCGATCGGCGCGGGCACAGACGTGGCGATCCAGTCGGCGGGCGTAGTATTGGCATCCAGCGATCCGCGCATGGTCGCCGGGGTGCGGAAGCTCTCGGCGGCATCGTTCACCAAGATGATCCAGAACCTGGTCTGGGCGGTTGGCTACAACGTGATCGCCATTCCACTGGCAGCCGGTGTGCTGGCACCATGGGGATTCTCGTTGTCGCCAGCGGCCGCTGCGGTGCTGATGAGTCTCTCGACGATCATCGTGGCGTTGAACGCGCAATTGCTGCGGCGGGTTGATATCCGGCCGGGGAGTCGGGGGTCACAGACACCGCCGACCCGCCCGATCACTGACATGCGGGTTGAGCAGGGCGTGTCGTCGATGTCTGCCCATCATCCGTAGGGAACACGGTGGCTACCTAACCCGCCCGATGCCCGACCTGCGGGTCGGTCAGGACGGGTCTACGAAGTTCCACCGCCAAACCATTCGTAGGGGCGGATTCCGCAGATATCCGCCCGCATCCCGGACATGAAATTTTGGCAACCCCGCAACACCAAGCGAAAAACAGTAGCGCCCGGGATCCATGATCCCGGGCGCTTGTGCGTTCGTGGCGAAGCCTATACCGTCGTCCAGGCGCCAATGACGCGGAACTTTTGATACCGCTTGTCCAACATTTTGGCGATTTTGGCATCATCATCGATATCGAAATCTGCCAGCAGCTGGCTGAGGTGATGCTCAATGCGCTCGCCCACGGTCTGGATCGTATCGCGCGGGGCTTCGTGCGCCGGAAGCGGCTCGGCAATCAACTCCTCGATCATGCCAAAGCGCTGCAAGTCGGCAGCGGTAATGCGCATGGTGGCGGCGGCATCGGC
>DJVD01000131.1:0-3248 GCA_002440805.1 Chloroflexi bacterium UBA6265 | reverse complement strand
CCGATCATCTGCAGCAGGCACTCGGCAATCGCGGTTGCCTGACCGCGCTCCTCCGAGCTGATGCCCGGATCGGCACCGGAGGTATCCACAAACGTGAGGATGGGCATGCCGAATTTCTCGGCGTGCTGCATCAGGCGCCTCGCCTTGCGAAACCCCTCCGGTCGCGGCATGCCAAAGTTGCGCTCGATATTTTCCTTGGTGTTGGTGCCACCCTGGTGTCCAATCCAGACAACCGGTCTGCCACGAAAGGTGCCGAGGCCACCGATCATGGCACGATCATCGCCATGGTTGCGGTCGCCGCGGAGTTCGACCACCCGCTCCAGCAGTTCATGCACGTAATCGAGCGTGGCGGGTCGGTTTGGATCGCGCGCCAGCCGCACGCGATCCATGGCGGCGAGGCTGGATGTGGATTGCGGGGTGCTGATCGGCGGGGACACATCTGTCATGCGGGTTCTCCGGCAGCTACGGGTGCTTCAAACGGCAGGCCATCGCGCTCGTCGGCCAATAGTCCCTTCGGATAGCCGGTACGAGCGGTGGATGGGCGGCCGATGTAATGATCGGTCAGGTTGGTGAGCGTGTGGCGGATATTTCCGCGCTCGATGATCTGATCGATCATGCCGTGCTCCAGCAGGAATTCAGCGGTCTGGAATCCTTCCGGAAGTTTTTGCCGGGTCACTTGCTCGATAACGCGCTGGCCGGCAAAGCCGATAAGCGCACCCGGCTCGGCCATCATCACATCGGCGACGGTGGCGAAACTGGCGGGTACGCCGCCGTAACAGGGATCAATCAGCAGGCTGAAATGCGGCAACCGATGCTGGCCCAATCGATGGAAGGCGGCGATGGTTTTGGCCATTTGCATCAGAGAGAACAACCCCTCGTGCATGCGGGCGCCACCGGAGGCATTCACCGTGAGCACTGGCAAGCGCATCTCCACGGCGCGCTCGACGGCCCGTGCCAGCTTCTCGCCCCACACGCTGCCCATACTGGCGCCAAGAAAACCGAACTCTGCTACCACAAGCACAATCGGGCGACCATTAACATCGCCCTTGCCAGTGATGAGGCTCTCGCTTTCGCCGGTTTTCTGCTGGGTTTTTACCAGTTTGTCGGTGTAGGCACCCTGGCCATCCACGAAGTTCAGCGGATCGGTGGGGCGGATCTCGGTATCCCACTCTTCAAAGGTGTCGGCATCTACCAGCAGGTCGATACGTTCGCGGGCGGACAGCCGGAAATGGTAACTGCATTTGGGGCAAACGCGGGCGTTGCGCTCCAACTCGCGGGTATACAGCAGTTCGCCGCATTTGGGGCACTTGGTCCACAAATCCTCAGGGATGGACTTGCGGTCGTTGCCGCGTTCGTCGTCCTTGGTGAGGGGGCGGAATTTACCTTGTCGCTGAAAGAATGATCGCATAAGCGCATTGCCTCATCGCCGCGAGGAAGCTCTCCGGGGCGGGTACATCATGAGAGCGCAATGTTAAGCGCCGATTACGCTCCTAGCATACACGGTGGTCGGTTAGGCCGGGGTTGAATCGTCATGCTTGTCCGGGCTGCGATAGGCATCCAGCACGCGGATGGCTTCATTACGGGCCGAATCCTGCGCGCGCTCCATGGCCTGCACATCGGCTTCAACCTCTGCCGTGGGTCGGCGCATCAGTTCGCCACCAAGCCGGCGCACAATCTGGTCGACCGCATTGCCCTTCTCGTTCTCCACCTCGCCGATCAGCGCCGTGTTGCCGACCTGCATATCGGANNCCAATCAGCGCCGTGTTCCCGACCTGCATATCGGAGGAGAGGATCTTGAACAGGTTCTGGTCGTCGATGATTTCCTTGGCATCGCGCATGCCACCGATGAGTGCACCGGCACCCCATCCCAGCAGGATGCCGAGTGGGCCGCCAAGGATACCCACCAACGAGCCGATGATGCCGCCAAGGATGCTGCCGCCATAGTTCCGAATGGCAGCGTCCTTAATAACGAAGTTACCCTCGAGGTTGCGATGCATCACGGTAAGCCCGTTAATCTTCAGCTCGCCTTCCGCCGCTGCCCGCTTGATCTCGGAAAATGCGTGGTAGGTTTTGCTTTCGTCATCAAACGTCGCCACCAGGATGTTCGATTCTGACATCACCCATTACCCTCTCCTTAAAACCTGTCGAATTTGGAGCCTGTGGCCCTATTCTGGCATAGATCGGTGAATTTTGGGATTGGTATGTTAAGGTAGGAGGAGAGAGATTGTCCTCGCCCCGTACCGGAGCCCAGAGAACCACCATGACAGCACGCATTGAACCAACATCAGAAACAATCGACCTTGCGCCGGATACCACCTGCCACCACAGCGATTCCTACGCTGCCGACAAAACCAAACTGCTCAGCCGCCTGGCCCGGGTAGAGGGGCAGATTCGTGGTGTGGCCCGGATGGTGGAGGATGATCGCTACTGCGTGGATATCCTCACCCAGATTTCCGCAATTAATTCCTCCATGCAAAGCATTGGCCTGTTGCTCCTGGAAGATCATATTCGCGGCTGTGTGGTGGGTGCCGAAGGTGACCAGCTGGAAACCCGGCTCGACGAGTTGAACAAGGCGATTGCCCGCTTTACTCGCAGCGTCGGCTAACGATATGCACTTTTCGGCATAACGCTGTCCGGAAAAGCCTGTCCTGCACAAACACACAAAAACCGTCCGGATGGTCGTTGCTCCATCCGGACGGTTTTGTGTTCACAGGACGTAAACGCGGTTCACTATGGGGTACCGGTAGGGGCCGGTACCGACCTTGTTGGCAACCGATCATCGCACAGGGCGATGATTACATTGGCCAACCGAATGGGTGATTGTTGCGCTCGTACGTAGCCATATCACGGCGTGCTTCATCGGCGGTCGGATAGCCGGCGCCAGTGCGAAGGACGTTGCCGTAGTAGCGCTGGAAGCGACCATTTCGGCGGGATGTGGTGCCAGCAAAAAGCTTGCGGAAGAAATTCATGTGAGGCTCCTCTATCAGTCAACTGCATTGGTGACGGACAGGTAACGTCGTTGTTCAATCTGTCTACGTCCAGTGTAAGGGCGCACGGACACCCTGTCAACCCCATTATCGCGATATTGTGATGAATGTTTTGTTAACCGGGTACAAGTGCATAATTTCGACCTTTGCCCCCCGATGGTTGCGTCCTGCACAAGGGGCCGCCACTGGGCGATACTACCAAGAGCAATTTGAGGCCGAGAACCGTATGCAGGAAACAGGCATGAGCACACCTCCTCCCAA
>DJVD01000300.1:16087-17003 GCA_002440805.1 Chloroflexi bacterium UBA6265 | reverse complement strand
GCAACCGCCGGCATCGGTGAGGCGCATATCGACCAACGTTGGCAGTTCAAGATCGGCACTGGGAATGGGATCCCCATGTGGATCGAACTCGGGGAAACCGAGGGCGGCAGCGATGCGAGCTTCCATGTCTTCCGACACATGGTGCTCAAGTCGATCCGCCTCCTCATGCACTGCATCCAGATCCATCCCCAGCGTTTGAGCCAGGAACAGCTCCAGCAGTCGATGATGCCTGATGACTTCCAGCGCAACGGCGGTTCCCGTGGATGTCAGGCGCACGCCCTTGTACGGTTCCAGGATCAGCAGTTTGAGTTCGTGCAAGCGCTTTTGCATGTTGGTGATGCTGGCGCCTGAATACCCCAACTCATCGGCAAGTTGCTGGTTGGTCACCGGCTGGCCATTTACCTGAAGGCTGTAAATCGCCTTCAGGTAATCCTCCATCGCCGGCGTTATCCGGGGATCGCTGGTAGGTGATTGACTGGCGCGCTCGGGCTGCATTGCCTAAAAATCGAACGGCAGGTCTGGCATCTGCAGGGCGCCCTTGCGACCTTTTTTGCCTTTCTTGCCCTTGCCACCCTTGGCCATTTGCCCAAACTGGCCCATCATCTCCTGCATCTGCTTGAACTGCTGCAGCATGCGGCCAACTTCCTGCCGATTCACGCCTGCGCCAGCTGCGATGCGCCGGCGGCGAGAGTGACTGATTTTGTCGGGATTACGGCGTTCCCAGGCGGTCATGCTATAGATGATCGCTTCGATTTGCTTGTAGGCATCGTCGCTGATCTCCGCCTTGGCGGCGCGCATCTGCTGACCAATGCCGGGAATCATATCCATCAACTGGCTGAGTGGCCCCATTTTCTTAATCGATTGGAGCTGGCCAAGGAAGTCCTCAAGGTCGAACTGACCCTTCATCATGCGCGCC
>DJVD01000300.1:11439-15979 GCA_002440805.1 Chloroflexi bacterium UBA6265 | reverse complement strand
GCCACGCCGACCGCCTCCTGGCCAGTCATCGCATCAGCCACCAGCAGGATTTCGGTGGGGTTGACGATGTTCTTGATGTCAACCAATTCCTGCATCAGCGGTTCATCGATCTGCAATCGGCCGGCGGTATCGATAATGATCGGGTTGTACCCGCGCTGGTTTGCGAACTGCAGGGCATTACGGGCAATGTTTACCGGGGTATTGTCTGTTCCTTCGTCATAGACGGGGATATCGATCTGCTTGCCAAGGGTTTGCAGCTGCTTCACGGCGGCGGGTCGCTGTACATCGGCTGCTACCAGCAGCGGATTGCGGCCCTGTTTGCGAAGGTGCAGTGCGATTTTGCCGGAATGGGTGGTTTTGCCCGAACCCTGCAAGCCCACCATCATCAGGATCTGCGGACCGCGATCCGGGTAGAGCAGGGGTACCTGCTCTTCGCCGAGAATGCGCTGCAGTTCGTCGTTCACAATCGCGATCACGCTCTGGCCAGGAGTGAGGCTTTGCGCCACCTCTTCTCCCTGGGCGCGTTCTTTCACGGCAGCCACGAAATCCTTGGTTACCTTGAAGTTCACATCAGCTTCGAGCAACGCGCGACGAACATCGCGCATCGCATCGTCGATGTCTTTCTCCGTCAGCTTTGCGCTGCGACCGAGCTTGCCAAAGGTTTGATTGAGGCGATCAGAAAGTGTCTCAAACATGGTCTAGAATCCTTCGCCTTCGCCAAAGAAGAGTGAATCGACATACGTATCCGGGCGGAATTCGGCCATATCGCTGCTTTTCTCGCCGGTGCCGATGTAGGTAATGGGCGTGCCGAGTTCCTTGGCAACGCTGAATGCGATACCGCCGCGGGCGGTGCCATCGAGTTTGGAGATAAAAATATCGGTCACGTCAGCCGATTTGGTGAACTCCGCTGCCTGCACCAGTCCGTTCTGGCCGGTGGTGGCGTCGATCACCAGCACCACTTCCTGCGGTGCGTTCGGCACGGTTTTCTGGATGATTTTCTTGATTTTGTTTAACTCGGCCATCAGGTTGAACTTGGTGTGCAAACGACCAGCCGTATCGATGATGAGCACATCCATATTGCGATTGTGCGCTGCCTGCATGGCATCGAACACCACCGCGCCAGGATCGGCGTTTGGCTGGTGCGCGATCACAGGCACATCCAGGCGCTCACCCCAGATCTTGATCTGGTCAATCGCGGCAGCACGGAAGGTGTCGCCTGCGGCCAGCATTACGCTACGGCCAAACCCCTTGTGGTATTCCACCAATTTGGCGATGCCGGTTGTTTTGCCTGTGCCGTTTACGCCAACAACCAGTACAACCCAGGGCACACCACGCTGCAGGATTTTCACCTTGCGGTTCCGGGTGGCAAGCTCCAGCAACTGGGTCATCTCGAGTCGGAGGATCTCCCGAGCGTCGGCGGGATTGGTGATGCGCTCGGCGCTGGCCCTTTCCTTCAGTTCGGCGACAAGCTGCTGGCTCACATCCCAGCCGATATCGGCCTGGATGAGCAGCATTTCGAGATCTTCATACAACTCGTCGTCCAGCTCATGGCGGTCGAAGAGTTTGGTGATTTCATTGAATACGCCACGTCGAGTCTTTTCGAGGCCCTTCTCTAGTTGGACATCGGGTTCGGCCGTGCGGCGAAAAAGTTTGCGAAAAACCAAGTTGGCGGTCTCCTGCGGTGGTTGTTGTGGTGGAAAAGCTGCCGGGTGCATACAACGCGAAAGGCAACCCAAAACAGCCGTAGCAAGCGGTGTTTCGTGTTGGCAAGTATACCGCGCCACGATGTGACCGACATGACCTTAATCCGCGGTGTCCCTATCTACCTCCCTGGCCCAATTGATTACCACGTAACGCGGCCTCAGCAGTTTTCGAGGCCGGAAGCCGGTGGTACGATCAAATCCACTCGCAGTTGCTTGCCTGGCGATTCTGCGCGTCCTTCTCAACCACGATTCGGAGCGGATACATGCGTCGTAATGAACTTTGGCTCGGCGTGTATCTGCCTACCATGCTGCTGGCGTTGGGGCAGGGCGCACTGCTGGCGACGCTCCCGCTCTACGCCGACGAACTGGGCCTCGGCTACACGATGATCGCCGTGGTCAGCGCCGCCGCTGCCATCGGTACCCTGCTCACGGATGTTCCGGCCGGCGCTGCCATCCATCGGATTGGCCTGCGCCGATCGATGTTTATCGGCACGGCTTTGGTTGCCGCCAGCAGTTTCCCTCTTGTGCTGGATTTGCCTGCAGGCACAATCATCGCCTTGCGAATCATGGCTGGCATCGGCACAGCGCTGTGGGGACTTAGCCGCCATTCCTTTATTGCCACCGCCATCCCGGCGGCTACTCGTGGTCAGGCCATCGCGACATTTGGAGGCGTGAACCGGATTGGCATTTTTGGTGGCCCGGCGCTGGGCGGTGCAATTGCCACTGTGTGGGGCCTTCAATCCTCATTCGTGCTGACAGGTGTGATGTCGCTACTGGCACTGATCACGGTGGCATACGCGCTACCGAAAACCGACGAGACCGCGCCCCGAGCGCGGGGTGGATCGAGACATCGCTGGCAGCTCGTACGGCTGACGATGGGTGCCAACAAGCGCGACCTGACCGCCGCCGGCATCGCCCAACTCTTTGCCCAGATGATCCGTCAGGGAAGGCAACTGCTGATCCCGTTGATCGGGGCCAATGTGATTGGTCTTTCGGCAGCGCAAATCGGTTTGGTGATGACCATTTCCGCCGTGGTTGATATGAGCATGTTCTTCCCGGCCGGCTATCTGATGGACAGGTTTGGCCGCAAGTTCGCGACGGTACCGAGCTTCTTCATCATGGGAATTGGCCTGGCGCTGTTGCCATTTGCGACGTCGTTTGCCACCATGGTTGCAATCGGTATTCTCATAGGTTTCGGAAATGGATTGGGCTCTGGCTCGATGATGACCTTGGGCGCGGATTTGGCACCAGAAGGTGCAACCGGCGAGTTCCTCGGTATCTGGCGGTTGATCGGCGATATCGGTATGGTGACGGGTCCCCTGCTGGTGGGTATCATCGCTGCCAATCTCGATCTCTCCAGGTCGGCGATTGTCCTTGGTATCGCGGGCGTGACATCATCGCTCATGTTCCTTTTCCTGGTCAAAGAGACCCGCATTTCGTCCGATACGCAGGTGGTCGCCAAAACGACCTAACGAAAGGTGTTCATCATGCCATTGGTAGCTGCCGCGATCATGCCTCACGGGTTTCCTCTCATCCCGGCCATGGATAACGGTCTCGAGTCAGTGCAGAATCTCCGTGCCGCCATGCAACGTGTAGGCGATGAATTCCGCGATGTAGGCGTGGAAACGATTGTGCTGGCGGGGCCGCATGGCACCCGGGTGGAAGGCGCGATGGCGGTGGTGCGCACCGGGCGGGCCGCAGGGACGTTGAGCCACGGCGGGAAATCCGTGGAGATGAATGTGCCGATTGATCATGCCTTTGCCGATGTGATCGGTGCCGAGGTGGCGCGCGATCATATCCCCGTGGCGGCGGTGGGGTTCGGTGGCAATCGCATGGACCAGGCGGTGATGCCAATGGACTGGGGGGCGATGGGACCGCTGTGGTTCCTTGGTCACGACCAGGATCGAACAGGCTACGGCAACGTGCTCGCTGGTACACCCGAAGGAGACGAAGGTCCACCGGTCGTGCTGATCACCCCCAGCCGTATGCTTGATCGAGATACGCAGATCGCCTTTGGTCGCTCACTGGGGCGCATTTTTCACGAATCGGACAAGCGGATCGGATTCATCGCGTCGTGCGATTGGAGCCACGTGCATGCCGAATCCGGGCCATATGGAGCGCATCCGATCGCGCGCCAGATGGACGATACGATCCAAATCGCTATTCGCGCGAATGACCTCCTTGGCTTGCAACACCTGCCGCAGCCGGATGTTGAGGCCGCCGCGATTGATGGGTTGTGGCAATGCCTCATCCTGGCGGGGATCCAGCAACGAACCGCGCTCCGGAGTGAACTTCTGGCTTACGGGATTGATGGCTACTACAGCATGATTGTCGCCAGCTTTATGCCGGAGTAGGGGCGTGGAGTATCGCAGCCATCGAATTCGCGAAATGGATGCCGACGATCGCCCGCGCGAACGGCTGGAAAAACACGGCGCGGGCGTGCTCTCGTCTGCGGAACTGGTTGCCATCATCCTCAATACCGGTACGGTAGCTGAATCGGTGTTGCCGCTCAGCCATCGGATCCTGGCCGAGAACAATGGCTTGACTGGACTGATGCGCATGGAAGTGGTCGATTTGGCAAAGCTCCCTGGTATCGGCCCTGCCAAGGCTGCGAAGCTCAAGGCGGCGCTGGAAATGGGTCGCCGATTGTCATCGATATCCGAGGATGAGAAGCCCCGAATTTCGGCGCCAGAAGACATTGTGCGGATTCTCGGCGTGGAAATGGCATCGCTGGAGCGGGAGCAATTGCGCCTGGTAATGCTCAACACCAAACACCACATCATCGCCACCAGCACCATCGCCCAGGGCACAGTGAACAGTGCGAATGTGCGCATGGC
>DJVD01000300.1:0-11370 GCA_002440805.1 Chloroflexi bacterium UBA6265 | reverse complement strand
ATCGTCGTGCTTGATCACATCGTCATCGGGCAGGGACGGCACGTATCGCTCAAGCGGCTTGGCCTCGGCTTTGGCGCTCAGGAGGAACCATGACCCTCGATCTCTCCCGGTTCGGCTTCGGCATAACCGGCAAGGTACCAGCAGATGTGGTGCGGCAGTTGGCACCAATGGTGGAACGCGCAGGATTTACCACCATGTGGTTCAACCACATTGCCAATGGCAATGCCTATGCATCGATTGAGGTTGCTGCCCGCGTTACGTCCACGTTGCGCCTGGCGTCTGGCGTCACCTCCATTGATTCGATGATGTCGGCCTCGGAGATCGTGGATCAGGTGCGCACGCGCGACTTGCCGACCGATCGGCTCGTGATCGGTATCAGTGCCAACAAACCACCCAGCCCGCTGCGCACCGTGAAGGAGGGTGTGGATCACCTGCGTGATGAATTGCCGGGCGTGCCGGTGTATGTTGGAGCACTGGGTCCAAAAATGCGGGCGCTTGGGGTGACCGAGGCGGATGGTATCTTGCTGAATTGGCTAACTCCCGAAGCAGCGCGGTTGGCCCAGATGGATCGGCAGCGAGACGCCCCTGATACGCGTGCTCGTGTTGCGCTCTATATCCGCTGCGCCCTCGGAGATGCATCGCGACAATCGATGCTGACCGAAATAGCGCGATATGAATCCTTCCCCAGCTACGCAGCCAACTTCCGCCGACTCGGTTTTGGTGGCAGGGATGCGGCCGTGATGGTGGATGACGGGGCATCATTGCGAGCCAGGCTCGAACAATACCAGGACGCCGTGGACGAGCCCGTGTTGCGGGCGATTACGGCGGTCGATTCCTTGGAAGCTTACGTTTCGCTGCTCGAGGCATTGATGAACTGATCCAGTTCCACTGCCGTCTCGAGCCGTTGCATTGTGGGCGGCCATTCGTGCGGTCCGTTATGCAAGCAATCGCAGAAGAGGGTTGCCGCGCCGAAACGATCGACTGGCAGGTGGCGAAGCGTGGCCATATTGGTGCGAACCTGCATGGGCTCATGTTCCGGGAGCATGGCCATGTGATGCGTACAATACACCTCCATTGGGACGGTGGGCGCAACAATGTCGTCTGGTCGTTCGAACCTGGCTGGCACTTTTTCGACCGGCGTTTGCGGTATGGGCGCTGGTGATTCGATGCGTTCGGTCACCGGCTCACGCGCTGACGATTCGCGCTGGGAGCGACGACCCCGGCGGCGACCGGACGAGTTGGTACGTTCATTCTGTGCATCTGCCATGGCAACCGTATACTCTAGATGGTGCAAACTCGGGCGGGTGCCTCTATTTGCTGCGGATACATACCACCAGCATACCGCCAAACGAGATTCTGCAATCTGCGCGCTGATCCCAAGAGGAACGTTAAATGCCCAAACAAATCGGAATCGATCTCGGAACCGCCAATGTACTCGTCTTTGTACGCGGTCGGGGGATCGTTATCAACGAGCCTTCTGTGGTGGCCATTTCCGCCAAAGATGGCAAGGTGAAGGCCGTTGGCCTGGAAGCGCGCGATATGTTGGGCCGGGAACCACGCGATACGATCGAGGTTGTTCGCCCCATGCGGGATGGCGTGATTGCCGACTACGTTGTCACCCAGAAAATGCTTGAATACTTCATCAACAAGGCGGTTGGCCGGTTCTCCCTGATCCGGCCCGACGTGATGATCTGCGTACCTGCCGGCGTGACAGGCGTGGAACGTCGCGCAGTTCGTGAGAGTGCGCTAAACGCCGGCGCCCGTCGCGCCTATTTGATTAGCGAACCACTTGCCGCTGCGATTGGCGCGCGGATTCCGGTGGCCGATCCTTCCGGGAACATGATTATCGATATCGGTGGTGGTACCACCGAAGTGGCGGTTATCTCGCTCAATGGCATTGTCGTCGCCCGGTCGTTGCGTGTTGGTGGCAGCAAATTCGATGACGCCATTAGCAACTACATCAAGCGCAAGTACAACCTTCGCATCGGTGAACGCACGGCCGAGGAAGTGAAAATCGCGATTGGCTCTGCCATGCCGATGGACGATGACCAGGTGATGGAAGTGCGCGGTCGCGATGAAGTGGCAGGCTTGCCCCGTACCATCCAGATTCGCGCCAGCGAGATTACCGATGCCATTACGGAGCCGCTGGAAGCCATTATTGGCGCCGTTCGCGCCGTCCTGGAGGACACCCCTCCGGAGTTGTCATCGGACATTATCGACAAGGGCATGATCCTTACTGGCGGTGGTGCCCTGCTGCGCCAGTTGCCAGAGTTGCTCACGGAAGTTACCGGTGTACCGTGCTATGTTGCCGACGATCCGCTTTCCGCGGTCGCAATTGGCACTGGTTTGGCACTTGAGCATATGGATATTCTGCGAGATAGCCTCGAAGACCGATAATCTGCGTAAAATAGAACAACCTATGGATGGGAGGATTTATGAATCGCCAGAACACATCAAAAACGTTGTTCGGTCTGATCATGCTCACCGTTGCGTTGTTGCTTGCAGCGTGCGGGAGCGGGGACGGCGATGCTACTCCTACCCCTACATCCGAGGCGAATGCAGCTGTGCCGACATTGCCGGCCGATGAAGCTACTGCGCAGACTGGGGAGATTTCCGAAGAGGACCTGACGGTAGTCACGCCAGACCTGCCAGCGGTCACCGCCGCGACGCCCGGAACAGTGACGCCAGATGGAACTGTCGCACTAGCGGGCACTCCAGCGGGCGCGGAGACGACACCTGCAGACACGGTCACCGTCGTTGGCACACCGGTCGACTTAGTGGCGTCTTCCCCTGCAGTACAGTCACAAGCACCTGCAACTTCCCCGATCGCGGCTACTCCGCCCGCGCCAGATGCAACCGTGACCAGTAGCCCCGCCGCAGCGTCAGCTACTCCAACCTCAGCCACACCTGCTGCAGGCGAACCAGGGTCGTTCGTTACTGCAGGTGATGGCACCGGCGGATCGGGCCAGCCCGGCGAGCGCAGTTCCAACGTTCCGGGCGACGAGACTCCATCGGCGTCGCCGGAGGCGTATGTGGCCGTGGAAGGTTGCGATGTGCCCGATGTGCCTGCCTTCACCGGACCCACGGCTGCCTTCACCACCAACGCCGAAGTGAACTTCCGCTCGGGACCTGGCACAGACTGCTCACCAATTCTTGAAGAACCGCTTGGCGAGGGCGTAGCTGTAACCGCGCTTGGCGGTCCCGTAACGCAACGTTCTGACAATAGCAATTGGCTCCAGGTCGAAGTCGATGGCGTGCCAGGATGGGTCAGCCTTGAGTTTGTTGAACCAGCCGAGTAACCTCCTGTCCTGTTATCGCTGAAAGGCGCTCTCCATGCATTTCCCCCGCGAATCCGGTGTCCTGCTTCATCCAACGTCACTTCCCGGCGACTACGGTATTGGGGATTTCGGCGATAGCGCCTTTCGCTTTGTCGATTGGCTGGAACACGGTGGCCAACGGCTCTGGCAGGTGATGCCACTCGGTCCGGTGGGGTTTGGCGATTCCCCGTATTCTGCGCTGAGTGCCTTTGCCGGCAACCCGCTGCTGGTGTCGCTNNATTCGTCCATGGCGATGGGAGAAGCTGCGCCTGGCGTATTCGCGCCTGAATGACAACGCGATGTTGATGGCCGAGTTCTCGCGCTTCATCGATATCGCACCCCAGTGGCTGCGTGATTATTCCCTGTTCGTGAGCCTGAAAGATCATTTTGGTGGCGGCTGGTGGCTCGATTGGCCGGCCGATATCCGCGCCCATGAAGGCGCCGCGATCGAGCATTGGACAGTTGAACTGGCGGCCGAAATCAGGTTCCAGAGCTTTGTCCAGTTCCTGTTCCAGCGTCAGTGGCACGCATTGCGCACATACGCGAACCAAAAGGGGATCCGCCTTATCGGGGACATTCCTATTTTTGTTGCCCTCGATAGTGCCGATGTCTGGGCCAATCAGCCGCAGTTCAATTTTGATATCGCCACCGGTCAGCCAACATGGATTGCCGGCGTGCCGCCGGATTACTTCTCTCCAACGGGGCAGCGCTGGGGTAATCCCACCTATAACTGGCCCGTCATGATGAACGATGGGTTCAGTTGGTGGGTTGAGCGATTGCGCACCATGCGAGACCTGGTCGACATCGTCCGGATCGACCACTTTCGCGGCTTTGCTGCTGCGTGGCACGTTGCCAACGACGAAGAGACCGCAATCAACGGCCACTGGGAAGAAGCGCCTGGTGCAGAAGTTTTCTCAGCTGCCCGCCGCTCCATCGGAGATTTTCCGGTGATCGTTGAGGACCTTGGCTTGATAACGGCCGATGTGGTGACACTGCGTGAGATTCTGGGCTTCCCCGGCATGAACGTGCTGCACTTCGCCTTCGATGGTGATCCGTCGAATGTCTACCTGCCGCACAACAATCGTCGCGATTCTGTCACATACACAGCCACGCACGATAACCAGACTACGGTTGGATGGTGGTCTACGCTGTCCGAAGAGGATCGGGATCGCGCCCGCCATTACCTGGGGCATCCCATTGCCGATCCCGCATGGGATTTGTTGCGGGTTGCCCTGGCATCCCCCGCGAATACGGCCATCGTGCCAATGCAGGATATACTCCGCCTGGGTGACGAAGCCCGCATGAACACGCCCGCGACAACCTACGGCAACTGGAGTTGGAAAATGCAGCCGGGCCACCTGGATTGGGCCCTGGCCGATGGCTTGCGCGATCTCACCAGCACCTACGGCAGGGTTTCGGACGATTATCCACCGCGGTCAACCAGCGAGTTCGATTACGTTTCGCCAACCAATGATGTGAAGGCCACGCGTAGTTGGTGATGTTGGCGCATAACCGCGCCTCGGCATCCTCCCGCAAACTCTGTATCCTTAGGTAATGTCCGAAGGCAAAGTTGCCGGGATAAAGCGCTGCTTAATCGTTTCGGTTGCCTTTGTAACCAACAGCAGAACACCTCAGCCCAAGCTGGGCACAGACTGGAGTCATCTATGCCGAACGCCAACGGTGCATTCACATTCGTGCTACATAGCCACCTTCCTTATGCTCGACAAGCTGGCATGTGGCCACATGGCGAAGAGTGGGTTCACGAGGCTATCGCTGAAACCTATGTTCCGCTCTGGAACGCTCTTTACGATCTCGCGGAGCAGGGTGTGGACTACCGGATCACGGTGAGTGTCACCCCAATTCTGGGTGAGCAACTTGCCGATCCCCTGATCGTTGAGCATTTCATCACGTATGCCGAAGAGCGTGCCGCCTGGGCCGCCGCGGATGTGCAGCGCTTCAGCGAAGATGGCGATGAAGAAATGAAGGCACTGGCCATCCATTTCCATCATTGGTACTCCCGCGTGCTCACCAGCTTCCGCGATCGATTCAACAGTGATTTGCTCGGTTCCCTCAAGAAGCTGCAGGATCGCGGCCTCGTTGAGATCTCCACATCGGCTGCTACCCACGGCTATTTGCCGCTGCTGTCCCGAGATTCGTCCATCTTCGCCCAGATCCAGACAGGGGTGAGCGCGTACGAGCGTCACTTTGGTCGCCGGCCAAAGGCAATCTGGTTGCCGGAGTGCGCCTATCGGCCAGCCTATGTGGATGAAGCCACCGGCGTCACCCGCCCCGGTATCGAGAACTATCTCGGCGAACAGGGCATTCGCGTGTTCTTTTCCGAGACCCACACGGTCGAGGGCGGCAAGCCAGTGGGCAAGGCCGCGGGCGATTCCATTGGTGTTTACGGTGCGGTTCCGCGACGACAATTGGTCAGCGCGCCAGCCGATCAGCAAAGCCAACCGGGTACCACGTTCAAAAGCTACTGGGTGGGCGATGAGCCGGGCCGCGTTGCGGTGCTTGGTCGTAACAATCGCACCGGTCAGCAGGTATGGAGCGGTCAGTTCGGTTATCCGGGCGACGAGTTCTATCGAGAATTCCATCGCAAGGACAGCGTCTCCGGCATGCAGTACTGGCGCATTGGCCAGCCAGGTACCGATCTTGGCAACAAACCCGCCTACGACCCGGCGGAAGCCGCAGTGCGCGTGAAGAACCACGCGAAGCATTTTGTCGGCCTTGTGTCTGATCTGCTGCGCGAGAATAAGGAACACACCGGCGAGTACGGCATTATTGCCAGCAACTACGATACCGAACTCTTTGGTCACTGGTGGTTCGAGGGGGTGGATTGGCTGAAGGAAGTCCTCATCGGGCTCGCTGAAGATCAGACTGTCGATCTCACCACCGCATCCGCCTGGGTAGAGGAACATGGCGGCGATAGCGTCATGGTTTTGCCGGAATCCAGCTGGGGCATGGGCGGCAATCATTACACCTGGATGAATGACCAGACAAGTTGGATGTGGCCGATTATCCATGATGCCGAAATGCGCATGGAGAAACTGGCGGGCGAGTTCCCTGATGCCGAGGGCGACCAGGAACGATTGCTCTCGCAAGCTGCCCGGGAATTGCTGCTGCTGCAAAGCTCCGACTGGCCATTCCTTGTCACGACGGGTCAGGCGAACGAGTACGCGATTCAGCGATTCAATGAGCACGTCGAGCGTTTCAACCAGATGGCCGATCTTGCCGAGAAGGCAGGGTCGCTGGATGATACTGCTGCCCGCAGCCTCGCTGCACTCGAAGATCGGGACAATCCGTTCCCGGCCATCGATTACCGCGCCTTTGCCGAGCGACAGGGCAACGCGGCGCCGCTGGCCGTCAACTAAACCGGTACGCGAAAAAGCGGCGGGCCCTCAAGGGCCTGCCGCTTTTGTTTTGTTTTCCTACGTTAGGCTCCTGGCGTCGATTGCGGCGTGGCGGGCAACTGTTGGCGGTCGATGGTGACCTCGCTATCAATTCGCACCGGTGTGGATCCACTCCACGGTCCCTGTTTGGTCCCGACGAGCCAGGGCTTCTGCAGGTAACGCGGCTCCCAGAACCCCAACGGAATCACTACCGCGTTTTTCAGCAGCAGCGCCTCCGCCTCAGCGTAGGCTGCGTTTCGCTCCTCGGCATCCAACGAGTCTATTGCCTTGGCAACAAGCTCGCTGTAGGCAGCGGCGTCGGCGCCAGGTGTGTACTCACCACTGTCTTCCAGGCCTGGCTCCCAGTTCACCCAACCGCTGTTGTAGGGGCTGTCTTGCCCGAACAGGGCCAGTAACGATGGTTGGTCGGAATCGAGTTGCCACTGCTGCATCGCAATCTGTAAACCACCGGCATCCTGACGTGCCGCAGTGATCTGTTCGGTCGTCAGCGCGGTGTCGTGCGTGATCTGCAGACCTGTGGCCTCAGTGATCATGGTGATCAACGCGGACGTGCGTTCCATGGATTCAACCGAATCGGTGGCTGGTTGGAAAAAGAGCAATTCCGTTTCCGATGCGGCGGTATCCACCCCGGCCTCGGTCAGGAGGGCCGCCGGGTCGCCTTCGAACGTATCCGTCGGTGCCGTGTAGCCAGCGATGGTTGCAAGTACGGGCGGGGTGAAGCTATTGGCCACTACATAGGTTTGCTGCTGTACATTTTTGCACCATGCCTGGCGATCGATGGCAGCCACCACTGCTCGCCGGGCGCGGACATCATTGAATGGTGGCTGGTGGAAATCAAGCATGAGCACCATGGTGGCGGCCTGGTCACCAATGGCTACCAGCTCGGCGTTCAGGGCATCGTCCGCCCGAATGGCTTTAAGCAACCCGATGGGCGCGTCGGCTACGGCGATCGCACCTTCCTGGTACCACTCCAGGATCGCCTGGTCGGTGTTACCACCAGGTGCGATGTGCCATACGATCTCGGCAATATCGGCGGACGTGTCGCTCCAGTGCTGTGGGTTGGGCACCATCACGATCTCCTGGTCGGAAGCGCTGGTGATCTTCCATGCACCCGAACAGGCGTCCCCTGGAGGCAGCGGTGTTTCGAGGTTGTCGATTTCCGGATGGACCACCGCGTAACCGAATGTGGCGAGATAACTGGGGAAGTGCGCGAGGGGAGCCGTGAGGGTGATCTCCAGCGTTCGCTCGTCTTTGGCAGTTACTCCGAGGGCGACATTTTCGCCATTGGCGATCTCGGTAGCGCCAACGATCGGTTCCATGAACCGCGACATCGGCGAGAGCGCTGATGAATCGAGGGCGCGAAGCCAGCTGGCGAGGACATGTTCAGCGGTGATGGGTGTGCCATCGGCGAAGGAGATTCCCTCGCGCAAGGTGGCCGTATACACGGTGCCGTCCTCGTTTGGCTCCACGGATTCTGCGAGGTCAGCTTCGACCGCGCCGTTCTGGTCAAACCGGAGCAAGCCACTCCATGCGTACGGCAGCATCACCCAGAAAGGACCCCAGTTGACCGTGCGATGGGGATCGGTGGAGACAGGCTGGCCATAAGGGTTAAAGGGCAAGTGCAGCGTGATGGCATCGGTGCCAGCAGCAGGGCTGGATGCCGGAGTGGACTGGCGAGCGAAGATACCCCTGGCAGGCAGGCTGCCTGCCGCAGCCGCCAAAGCCGATACGCGCAGCAGGTCGCGGCGATTACGCGGTACCTGGCCGGTTGTTAACAGATCGGTGAAAGCGGCGAATTTGGTTTGGGAAGAGGTCACGTTCATACTCCTCGTAAAGGGTGATGATTGTGCGCGCTCTGCGCTTCACAACGCTCTGTGTATTCAAACGCCAGGCACAGCGAATTGGTTACGTTCTAGTCCATATCGTAGCGGTAATTGCGCGATCCTGCCTCCCGGAGGAATCGGGCGAGCAAATCGACTGCGGACTGGATGTCGGCCTTGGCGCACATTTCGTTCACGGTGTGCACATAGCGGGAAGGGATCGAAATCGTGCACGTCACCACCCCCTCGCTGGTGCGCTGAAATGCACCGGCATCGGTGCCGCCCCGTGGCAGCACTTCGAGCTGGTGCGGGATCCCGAATTTCCCGGCGATCTCCTGCAGGTGGGCCACCAATTTGCGGTTGGGAAGCTGGGAACTATCAAAAATCTTGATCGCAGCACCGGCGCCAAGCCTGGTTACAGCTGAATCGGCAGTCATCCCCGGAATATCGCCGGCAATCGTGGTATCGATGGCGATGCAGATATCTGGCTGCACACCAAACGCTGCCGTCGTCGCGCCGCGCAGTCCGACTTCCTCCTGCACTGTTGCGATCGGGTACAGTTCGGCGTCGACCGGGCCCGCAGCCTTGATGGCCTCCAGCATCACATACAGCCCGAGGCGATCGTCCAGGCTCTTGCTAATCACCATGTCGCCGATCTCTTCGAAATCGCGCCGCATGGTCACCATGTCGCCGATTTGCACCTGCTCCTTCACAGCCTCGGTTTGCATTCCCAGGTCGACAAAGAAATCGGTGAGTTCGAGGTCCTTCTTGTCAGTCGGTGTCATCAGGTGAATCGGTTTCACACCTGGCATGAGCGTGCCTACCAGAGAGCCATGCTTACGGGTATGCACCGCAACCCGCTGTGCCACCAGCGTTCGTGGATCGAAACCACCGACGGGCTGCAGGCGGATGAAGCCGGAATCGTCGATGTAGCGGACGATGAATCCGATCTCATCCATGTGGGCAGCCATGGCAACTTTGGGGCCACTCTTGCCCGCAATGCGGCCAATGACGTTACCCATGATGTCCACCCGGACGTCATCTGTCGACGCGCGTAATTCGCTCACAACAATCTTGCGAACTTCATCTTCCATCGACGGGATGCCATTGGCCTGGGTGAGCGCTTTCATCAGTTCCAGATTCATCAATGTTTACTCCTGCGCTGCGTTACAAAAGGAGGGTATAGCAACCCTATGGTCACTATACCCTCGCACATTAACCTGTTTCCGTGGAAGCGAACCTAGTCACCAATCACGAGGATGGCATTGCTGTAGATAGCGTCGCCATCACTCCAGGTCACCATGCCGGCAGACGGGATGTTTACCTGGTTGGCAATCGGCTCCGGCGATGCCACTGGCGCGGATTCACTGAAGAAGTCCTCGCAGGCTTCGCCGTCATAGTCCATGTCGAGCAACCAAAGGTTGGACGGATCTGCATCATAGGCGGTTTGCGCTTCTGTCTGCGTGGCATACATGGCGCAATCTTCGTGATTATCAAGCGTGCTTGTGGAGGTGCCCATCATGCCGACCATCATATCGAGCAGCGGCATAACCTGGCCCTCGATATTCAGGTAGCCGACGCTCATCACGTTCTCACTTGGAAGGTTGGCGAACGTTGCCTGGAAGTTCTCATCGTCGGCCAGCATCGGGGCATCGCCAGCGATGTACTTGTCGATCGCGCCATTGACGCCAATCACCATCTCACCGTCAACCACACCGAATTCGAGCACAACCGGCAGGCCGCCAGTGGATTCTTCGCTCATGGTCATCGTGGTAAGTTCGCCGCCTTCAACACTGCGGGTGCCGACTTCGTAATCGCCCTCATTCATCTCGGTCATCATCTGCGTGATCGTGGCTGTGGTTTCCGTCAACGTTGCAGGATCGGATGTTTCCGAAACGAACAGGAATTCAGGATTCGGCATGCCGGATTCAAGATCATACACACCGGCGTACATGGCGTATTCGCCATCCAGCTTGGCCATGAGATCGGTATCCGGATTGAACCCAAGCATCTGCTCAAACAGGGCCCACGTTTCATCGATGGTCGGCGTTGCTTCAGGTGTGGCCACGCCTGGGTCAGCCGATGCCGATTCGACCAGAGCGATCTGCATCAGCGCGCCCATCGAGTCCGTAATGCCGGTGCCATAGAGATTGTTGCTGTTGGCAAAGATCATGACATCGGCAGGAATCGAGGCTGCCATCGATGGCGTGAACTCAACACCGGTAGGGATGGCGGAGGGGTCGTTCGGGACCATCACGGAATCCATGTGGAATCCGGCGTCGGATGCGTAGATGCTCCAGCCGGCATGTCCCTTGCCCGACTCCAGGTCCGATGACAACGTTGTGCCCATGAGCAGTTCTGCCATGGTGGGATCACTCTGGACCGCAGTCGACATCTCATCCAGGTTCATGTACCCGAACACGAGGGCATTGGTTTCCAATTTGTCGTAAACGGAATTGAAGCCATCCTCCGACGCCAGGTTGTCAGTGGTGCCCTGCGCGGCATCGATGATCGGCTCGAGGTCAGAAACCCGGGTGGCCAGGATCACGGTGCCATCGACTTCAGCTGTGGCAGTGCCGGTAGCGGAGTCGTCAGCCGATTCCCAGAAGGTGATCGTTACGCCGTTGTAATCAACGGTTTGCACCGTGCCTTCGTTGGCAGTGGCCTCGCTTTCTGCCATTTCCACAAACTGGGCAGAGAGTGCGGCCGGATCATCGGGCTGCACGATCATCGCAAAGCCTTCGGGCACGTCAGGTGTTTCCGACATCGCGGTGTCCATGGATTCCATGGAATCGGCTGCGGTGGCGACATCACTTG
>DJVD01000231.1 GCA_002440805.1 Chloroflexi bacterium UBA6265 | reverse complement strand
CTTGCCTCCTTGCTTGTCACCTGTCACTGGCCTGTAGCCCTATCCCGATACCCGGCATCCGTGGCTGGCATCTGCGGACTGTGATCCGAGTACCGGGAGAGGGCCACCAGCGAATGAGAGGTGACCACTGTTACGACGCCTTCCTGACCGAATGAATCCCGACCGCTGGGCGTGGTGCCCGTGGCTGCCAGTTGCCTGCGAGGTAGGCGTTCCACTCGGAGCGCAACACCATCAGGCGGCGGCTGCGGATCGTGCCCGGCAACAGGCCAGCGCGAACGTCCTTGCGCACCTGAATTTCGGTCAGGCCGGTGGCCGTCGTGATCTCGTCGATGGGTACGAAGAGCTGGGTGTTCACGCGGCCTCGCTTTCGCTGGCACGCATGGCCTTCTCGAGAAGACCGCGCAACACTTCACTGCGGTTCGGGCGCGTGCCCGGCTTGTCCGCTACCTGGCGCTTCGCTTCCCGGTCGATCCATGCGAGATGGTCGGCGGTGATGCTGAACGTCATGATCACGAGCGCCACCTTGTCGCTCACTGCCGTAATCACTGGTCACCTCCTGATATGTATTGCGACATTCGCAATCTCGTATCCCTATTATGCATCACAGAATCCTATTTGTAAAGCCCTCATACCAGATGGGATAATGGCGTTATGAAAGAGCTGGGTTTACTGATCAAACGTCGCCGAGAAACGGCGGGCTATACGAACCAGCGCGAATTTGCTGACCTGCTTGGCAAGGCGCAATCGTGGGTATCCCGCCTGGAATCGGGCGCAACCAAAGAGACGCCATCGCCGGAAGACATGGCGGTGATCTCGCAGGCGCTTGGGTTGTCTGTGCTGGAGATGTTGCAGGCCGCTGGGTATGACATCACGACCGGCAATGAGGGTGAATCGGCGGCGCTCAAGACGGTGCGGCCCATCCTCGAATCAGCGGAGTTGTCGCAGGAACAGATCGACGGCTTGCGGCGCATCCTGCTGGCGTTCCTCAACCGGCCATTCTAGCGAGTACGCAAAACAGCCGAGGCGCAATGCCCCCGGCTGTTTCCTTATGTCCCTTTCGCCCTCAAAAGGAACGTATGGGAATCTATGCGATACCCTAGCGCGTCTGCGCTATCTGCCTACATCATCGGGGGGGTGTAGTCCGCGGCCATCGCGTGCATGGCCTTCTTCACCAGGCGAAACGTCTCCACCGGGTCACTGGATGCAACCACCGTGATGGATCTGCTGGTGTCGGTAAGTGACACGATGCGGTACTCGATCGTACCCCCTGTGATGAGCACGTCGCAGTCCGCCGCGCACTGTTCGCCGCGTTCCCCTGTGAGATAAAATACGCCCCGATAACGATCACCAGCCGTCACGTCGTCCCTCCTGATATTCGAATTGTGTAGTCCCTAATCTTTACCCTATCGTAACCTTCAACGAATAGCAACCTCGAATTACGAAAGGTTTAGGTTTGGAAACTGTCACCACGATTCTTGGCTAATACTAGAACATCTGTTCGCAATTCTGCAAGTCGCATCATTAATGATTGCAACGTACATCGTGCTATGCTCGATGCAACGAATGACTGGTACACGAAAGGGCAGGCATGAAGAAGTCTCTGGGATGTTTCACACGCGGGCTGGTGGCACTTGCGCTGCTGGCGGTGATCGGGATCGTGGCAGCGTCCATGCTGGGCGGCGACGGTGGGAGTGATACGGGCGGCGAGTTCAAGGGCATCGTGACGATTGCCGATCCTGCAGCCTGGGTGGCGCAGGGTGAGGGCTGTGTCGGCACGGGTGCGCTTGACTACATCGAGGGCGGCGCAAGCGTGGTGACCGCTGACCTCAAGTCCAGTGAGAACGAAAGCGAATCGGCGCTGACNNAATGGCGTGCCGTTTGCGGACGGCTCCTGCCAGTTCGCATTTGGCGGCGATGCCTTCACGGCTGATACCTATTTGATCGCCGTAGGTGGTACGCTGGCACGGTGTGACGTATCCGACATTGGCGTATCCGGCGATGATCGGATTGTGGAAGTGCTGGCCACGGCGGACGGGTTGACCTGCAGGCCGCTCGGCGACTAGCCGCATCGCATGAACCGCGCCCCGTTGCATCACTGCGCGGGGCGTTCGTGTAACCGGGAGGGCAGGCATTCAGCAATGGCACGGAGAAAAGACCCAACCACGGGCAAGCTACTGGTGGAAGGCGTTCATCCTCAGGTGAGCGCACGTACCGGCGTAGTCACATATCGGGCGCGTGTGACGCACGGCACTGGCAAGCGTCGTCAGCACGCCAGTGAGACGTTCAAGGATGCGTCCGCTGCCGAACAGTGGGTGCTTGATAGACGCATGAACCTCAGCCGTGGCTCGGTGGTCGATCTCTCCACGATGACGGTTGATGAGTTCTTCGATCGCTGGATTGAGCGCCACCGAAAGAAGATCACCGGCGCACGCTATACGGGCATCATGTCGTTCTGGCGTAAGCATGGTCAGCCGGCGTTCGGTGATCGTCGCATCCAGTCGATCACCCGTCAGCACATCCAGGTATTCGTTGACCAGCTCGAAGAGAACTATGCGCCAAAGACGGTGGTCAACTACTGCGCTACCCTGCGGTCGATGTTCAATGCAGCTGAGGCCGAGGAGGTGATCTACCGAACGCCCTTCCGCCATATTCACATGCCACGGGCCGAACGCAAGGATCGCCCGATATGGTCGCCGCTCCAGTTGCGCCGCTTCCTGCAGGCCACCCGTGAGCATCGCTATGGGCCACTGTGGGCGTTCATGGTGGCGACTGGTTGCCGCGTTGGGGAAGCAATCGCCTTGAAGCCGGACTCGATATGGCTCGATCAGGGCACCGTGCGGATATGGCGCACCGAGACGGTGAACGAGATCGGGCGCCGGGTAATTGTGGATCGAACTAAAAACGGGACATCTGGCCACTACGTGCGCCTGGAGCCGTGGATCGTTGAGATACTCGCCGCGCTGCCACCGGGCGAGTTCGTGTTCCATGAAGACGATAGGCGTGTGGCCTACCCGCATGTATTAGAGGCGTTCAGGGATGCCGCTGATGAAGCGGGGCTGCCACCCATGAACCTGCATGGACTGCGCCACAGCGTCGCCAGTGCGCTCGGCAACGCCGGTGTGGATGGTGGCATCATCCAGTCAATCATCGGGCACGTCTCGATACGTACAACGCTGGATACATACGTTCACCGTGGAGCCGAGGGCCAGGAGATTGGTACGCGGCAATTGGCTCGATTGCTAGGATTCGAGGATGCAACAGACGCTACTACATCGGCGTCAAAACTGCCGTAATTTCGGGGTGATGCGTCAACATTGCGTCAGTATTGATAGTGATTCAGGGAGAAACGGTTGATTCTGTAGGGGTATTGGTGAGTGCGAGATGTTACAGCATTCACGTTATCCCCTACAATTCGCTGCTATTCCGGGCAATTCTGGTGGAACTGATGCGGATTCCTGCAAGGGCTGTCGATAGGTGCTGCGTCAGAATTGCGTCAGAATTGCTGGTATACTAGAGAGAACGAAATATGAATGTCCCCGCGCTGCGCAAACAGCCGAGGACGTGGCAAAGGAAGGTCAGTTCCCATGCACGATCATTCTACCATCCCCGAATCAATCCCATACGGTTATTGCCACTGCGGGTGCGGCGAGAAGACTACGCTCGCCCCTCAGTCATTCACTGAGCGCGGCTGGGTTCGCGGCGAGCCAATCAAGTACGTCCATGGGCACAACACGAAGTTGCCGCCCATTGTCTATGAACCGGGCGATACAAAGGTGTGCGTGGGTTGCCATATGGAACAGCCCCTGACTTCATTCAGCAAGCACAAGAGAACTCGTGACGGGCACTTAGCCAAGTGCAAGTCATGTGTCGCCGCCTACTACCGAGAGTATTACAAGGGCAATAAGCAGAAGCACCTTCAGCGAACAAACGGGTGGCGGGAGAATAACAAGGACGCTGTGAGGGCTATCAAGCGCAATCGCCAGGCACGGGAACGCAAAGGTATCGGCAGGGTGACACTCGCTGAATGGGAAGGTGTCTTATCTCGGTTCAATGGGAGATGCGCAAAGTGTGGATCTGATGAGAATATCGAGATGGATCACGTTATCCCGTTGGCTCGTGGCGGTACTCACTCACCCGACAACATCCAGCCCCTTTGCGCATTATGCAACCGAAGGAAATCCGTGAAGACCGAGGACTACAGAGGCCGCTTCTACTCGAACCTAGGCCTACCACTTGACGAGGCAGCGGACTAGGCCGCATCGTCCCATTCAGCGCGTACCATATTTAGATACCGCACGCCTTCGTCAAAGTCCAGGAAGCCAACCATCTTCCGCTCAGCCGGGAAGAACACCACGATGGGTACGGCATACATCGACTTATACCCCTTACTAAGGGCGTAGTCGTCGTGGATTTTGAATGCCCCGCTACGAAGCCAGATAACCTCTTGCCCTCGCTGTTGCTGGGTTGAGAGGTTCCCCTCGTGCAAGTGCGCCAGCGCCACCACGTCCGCCGATTCCCAACTATGTGGCCATTCAGTCCACAAGCGTCGGGCGCTGTTCGTCTTGGTGATGTTCGACTTACCCGCGTAATCATGCTTGACCACGATGGTATATGTGTGACCCGCCACCGTGAAGTACACCGTCATACCCGCCTCGGTGCCATATGGCACATCGAGTTCCCGGCAAAGCTGCGGTAGCCGGTCGATACCTGCATACATCGCATCGCGGCTATCGTGATTGCCTGATAGAATGGCGAGGATCTTGTGCTTGATTGTGCGCATTCTAGTCAACACGTACAAGTATTGTTCGCGGGGGTTGGCGAACGCGGCATGGTACAGGGCGTTTCCTGCCTTGCTCATCACCTTGGCATTCTCCAGCAGGTCACCGTTGACGATGGTGTACAAGCCGTCTGTCGCGGCGATCACCCCGAGATCGTGCCGAAATCGGGCATAGTCAACGCCGCTTGCCCCGGCGTGAATATCGCTCATAAAAGCTATACCCGTTGGCATATCATCCGGCGCGGTGACGCGGATGGTTTGCTCGGT
>DJVD01000294.1 GCA_002440805.1 Chloroflexi bacterium UBA6265 | reverse complement strand
ACTTAAGCCGAAGGTGGCAAATACCACCACGCCGATAATCGGGCCCAGGCTGCCGCCAAGAATACCGCCGCCCGAGTAGATACTCATCGCCTCGTTGCGATTGGCCTTGTCGATGACGGCATTGGCGCTGATCGCGCCAAATGGATGGAATGCGCCGCTTCCCAGGCCGGCAATCGCCGCCAGGAGCACCAGCATTTCGAAGTTGGGGGCGAATCCAATCGTGGTGAAGAACACTGCACTCCACACCAGTGCCAGCCCCGTAAGACGAGTGCCGATGCGATCTGCAAGCAACCCAAACAGCGGCTGGCTGAGGCTACTGGCACCGGAATAGGCCAGGGCAACGAAGCCAACCGTCTTGAGATCGAGATCAAAGCGATCGGTGAGCAGGGGATAGAGCACCGGCAGCAATCCGCCGAACATGTCAACGCTGAAATGGCCGACGGCCAGCGTCATCAGTGGCTTGTTGCGAAATACACCCTGTGCTGCCGCCATGTTGGTACCCGGATTTCATGTGATGGACGGCCGCATCGATCCGGCCCGCGTTATCGTAGCATTCGACGCGATATCGCCATAGCGTCCGTTACCTAAAGGCGTTTCTGCTGAAATGCACGGCCCGGTGGGGTATACTAACGTGTTGCTTTGTGCCGCATCTGACACGTGGTGTTGTTGTGCCCGCAAGCAATTTCACGATATTCCACAGCCAAAGGAGTGCAGCCGGCATGGCCAGCCAGAACGAAACCGTGCAACTAAACGAGGCGGATATCGCCTTTTTGTTGAACCTGTTGCGTGATGCAGCAGAACCAAAAACCACCGCAGAGTTGGTGGCGGCACTCAAGAGCCGTACGGCGTAATCATCCCACCACGGCAGGAGAGAACTTTCCACATGATGACTGATTCCGGCGAGATGGTTCTCGCTTTTAACGGAACAAAGAAGGTAAAAGAGAACGCGGCAGCAGCATTTAATGTGTTGCGCGCTCGCGGCGCCTTCATGAGCGATACCGCCACCATCAAGGTACCGGTCGCCGATTTGGCGGCATTCCTCTCGATTACCGAGAAGGCGCTCAACGATGCCCTGGCCGAGAACAGTGATGTTTTCGCTGTCCAGACGAACGATGATGGTGTTGCCTACGTTCTCACCACCCGCGTCGGCCGCGTGCCGGGCGGGGTTGATCCGCAGGATACCCATAGCCTGATGCAGCGGCTGATGACGCCGGAGCCGAAGCCGGCACCGCGTCCGCGACCGGTTCGCGAGGTTGTGCGCACCAACGAAGGTTGGGCGACCTACATCGGCGATACGATCATTCCCGGTTCCCTTGAGGACGAAGAAGACGATTTCGCGTTTGCCGAGCCGGCTGATGAGGAGATCGTCGCTGTCCAGCCCGAGGCCGAAGCCGCAGTCGCAGATATGGTTGCTCCTGAGCCGGTGGTAGAGGAAACCTCTCCCGAGCCGGAAGTTGCCGAACTCATTGCCACACCTGCGCCGGTTGAAGATGAAGAGGAGGACCTGGTGCAGCTCATCGATGCGGCGCCAGCAGAACCCGCGGTTGTGCCGCCGGTCGATGTTCGACCAGAGATCCCGGTGTTCGAGGAAATTACCCGCACTTCCCGTCCCACCCGATCGCTTGGCGAGCCGACTGATTTCACCGACGTCCCCGAAGATGCCATTGCCGCCATGCTTGAACAGCAGTTCTCGCATCACTCCCACATTGCATACTTCGGCGGCCGCTGGATGACCACCGATCGCGCCCATCGCCTCAGTCGCGGCAACATCCGCGATATTCGCCAGTACATCCAGGAGCAGGAGCAGCCACTCACCGACGAGACGTTGGTGGAAGATGTGCTGCGCGTTCGCAAGAGCAATCCGGAATACGCCAATGTCGTATTCGGCCTGAATTACTGGCTGCACCGAGAGCGCGATTTTGAGTTTGTTGGTACCCGCGGTCAGCGGTTCTGGAGTGTCAGCGATCTGCCGCCCCTGGGCACAACCCTGCGCAAGCCGAACGATATCGGTTCCGATTACCGCTTCCTCACCGATGGCGTAAACGCCAACGAGGTAGAGCACCGATCCGTGACCGAAGTTGACCACGTCGTCACGTTCTACGAATGGAACCTCGGCCTGCTGCCGTACGATGCCGAAATGCAGAAGTTGTTCCCGGCGCCCATGTTGCCGGATCAGCGCAGTGCCGTGTTCACGTTCGAGATTCCGCAGAGCTACACCACCTACCTGGTGGAACTGCGCTACCCCACACCGACCCGAGGTGGATTCTTCCTTGGTTTGGACGACTTCTACTTTGATTCCCTCGTGCCCGGTGCCATGATTTCGATCAATGCCACCGAGAGCGATGGTCACTATAAGGTCGAATACATTGCGACCAATGAGCAGAGCGATCGCTTGCTGGAGATGGATGAGAAGCGTCCGCGCTACCACTTCCGCCCAACAACGTACGCCTGTGGTGTGGATGACGCCTGGTTGCTGAACGAAGACCGCTTCCCCGGCTTTGCTGGACAGAAGCAGTTGAGCGATCGCGAACGTCGCAAGATCGCCACAGTTGTCGAAGTGACCTTCGAGCGCGTTGGCATCGATGATGGCAATGGTGGCTTGCTGGCCTCATTCGAAGACCTTCTGGCTGCGATCAATGTCGAGCGTCCGGTCAGTGAAGAACTGCTGCGCAGTGAGTTGGAAATGCACAGCGACATCACTGGTGATGACGCCAACGGATACACGTATGCCACCGGAAAATAACAACGTGGAATCAGATGTCGCCTGGTTCAACCTGGTGGAGGAAGAACCGTTGGATGACGATGTAGATCTCGAATCCTACGAACTGGCCCTTCCGGACGTAGCGTTTGAGGACTCGCTGGATGCAATCCAGGCCGATGCCCTCGCGCCTCAGGAGTTGCTGGGCTTCAATGACATCACTCGTAAGCAGGTACACGAACTTCGTGCGGTTTGGACTGCGCTGTCAGAAGAACAGCGCAGCACCGTCGCCGAAGTTGTACTTACCATGGCCCAGGAATTCCCGTACGGCGATTTCGGTCGGTTCTTCCAGGTTCTGCTGGAGGATCCGTCCGAATCCGTACGCCTGCACGCCGCCAACGGCGCTGGTCTGAGTGAAATCGCGACCCTGATTAAACCACTCATCGAGCTAGCGGAGAACGATCCCAGTGTTCACGTGCGCGAGGCCAGCTTGCGCGCGTTGGCCAATCAGGTGGTTGGTCTCGATCTCGGTGTTGTCCAGGACAGCCAGGATCGCTCGCGGCTGATGAAGCTTAAGAGCTGGGCCCAAAACAGTGCCTGGCCGGTCGAACTCCGCGCCGCTGCGCTGGAGTCGTACAGCCATAATGTCAGCGATGACGAAGTCGGCTCCATCATAGAGTCGTTCGTCGATAGCGACGATGAGGTGCTGAAGCTTGGCGCCATGCGTGCCATGATCGAATACGGCCCTGGCCACTTCACCCGTTTCCTGGAGTTGCAGCTTCGCAGCACCGATACGGATACGCGTGAAGCTGCCGCGTTGGCTATGGGCCAAAGCACGGACGAGGCGGTTGTACCGATGCTGACCATGACCGCCAGGGAAGACAAGGAACCCACGGTGCGAGAGGCTGCCTACATGGCCCTCGGCAATGTTGGCTCCCGCGCCGCGTTGAACGCGCTGGTTCAATTGCGTGCCAATGCCAGTGACGACGAAGTGGACGTGATCGACGCCAGCATCCAGTACGCAACCGAACTGCAGGAACTCGAGAATCTCGAGGAAATGGGGATGTTCGATATCGAGCCCGAAACCGGGGATGATATCTAGCCCAGACTCCGGAGATAACAGGCTCCGGAGCCCCCATTTTGGACTCCCGCACACTAGAGGAGGCATGGAAGTGCCGACACCCACGATGACCACAACAGCAGCCGCATGGGATTCCGCTTTGCTTCAGCATGGCGGACATTTGTTGCAGAGCTGGAAGTGGGGCGAGTTCAAATCCCGCCACGGCTGGCAACCCGAGCGCATACATGTGCAGACTCCCGGTGGGGAAGCCTTCGCCCAGGTGCTCTTTAGAGCACGTGGGCCGGTAAGTATCGGCTACTGTCCTCGCGGCCCCCTGGTGATTGGGAATGCCGCCGAGGTGTGGCCAGTGTTGCGCAAGGCGATCGACAAGGTGGCTCGCAAGCGCCGCGCAATTACGGTGATCCTGGAGCCGGATAAAGAGTTCGTGGCTCCCGGCCAACTCGCAGGCACCGGCCTCAAGCCCGGACCCGAGCATAACCAGCCATCGCGCACGGTGATTGTGCCGCTCGATCCCGATGATGTCATGCTGGGAAATATGCACCAGAAAACGCGTTACAGCGTCCGCCTGGCGATGCGTCGTGGTGTGGAGCTGGAGTTTGCTGATCCCCGTGATCCTCAGGCAATAGATGCCTACTACGGCCTGCTGGAAGATACAGCCAACCGCAATGAGTTTGCAGTGCATTCCCGCAAGTACTACGAGGATTTCCTCGATGTGTTCGGTGATGATGCGGTGTTTGTCTTCGCCCACTATGAAGGCAATCTCTGCGCAGTGGTCATCGCGGCAGCGTTCGGTATTAGCGGCACCTACATGTATGGTGCCTCCAGCACGGTTCATCGCGGACATGGTGCTGCCTTCCTGCTTCAGTTTGAAGCGATGAAGTGGGCACGAGACAAGGGCTGCGAATCGTATGACCTGTGGGGAATTCCGAAAGAGGACCCGGAATCTGTGACGAGCGACGACAAATCGTCGATTGCCGGTACCAAAGGCGACGACTGGCGCGGCATCTACCGTTTCAAGACGGGGTTCGGCGGTAGTATCGTTAACTTCCCCGATACCCTGGAGCGGGAGTACATTCCGGGCCTGCCGTGGCTCGCCCGCAAGCTTGGTGTGATTCAGGAGTAGACAATGTCGCCGCGTCCCGATGTCCAGCCACGATCAGCCAGTCTTCGCCATCTTGGCAGCATGGTCCCCGGCGCGACGGTGACAGGTGATGGCGAGATTCACGGGATCACCATCGACTCCCGGGATGTTCGCCCAGGTGACCTGTTTGCGGCACTTCGCGGTAGCGATTTCGACGGACATGCGTACATTGAGCAAGCGATAGCGAACGGCGCGGCCGCGATTCTCGCCGAAGCGCTGCCCGTCGGGATAGATTCCCCCGCGATTCTTGTGGAGGATTCCCGTCGCGATCTTGCCCCGATTTCTGCCGAGTTCTATGGCCATCCCAGCCATGAATTGCAGGTCATCGGCCTTACCGGCACCGATGGCAAAACGACGACGACCGCGCTCGTGCAATGGATATTGCGGCAGGCCGGTATGCCCACAGGGGCCATTGGCACACTGGGCGTAGATCTCGGCAATGGGACCGATGTATCTATCGGACACCAGACAACGCCTGAGTCGCATCTGGTGCAGGGATTCCTTCGTCAAATGGTGGAAGTTGGCACGAGATGCGTGGTTATCGAAGCCACATCGCATGGACTGGCGATGCACCGGCTGGACGGAACGCGCTTTTCCGTGGCGGGCGTCACCAACATCACCCAGGAGCACCTTGAGTATCACAAGACCATTGAGGCCTATCGCGCTGCAAAAGGAATACTGATTCAGCGAGTGGAAAACGTGGGCGGGATGGTTATCCTCAACGCCGACGATGCAGGCGCGATGAGTCTGGCTTCGCTTGCTCAGCCAGAACATGTGCGTACGTACGCGATAGAATCGGACGAAGCGTTCTACCGGGCAACGGATGTTGTTGTGGACAACAGCGGGTGCCGATTTGTTCTTCGCACCCCTGACGGCGAATGGGATGTGGTCCTGCCGTTGCTTGGCGAATTCAATGTAGCCAATGCGCTCTGCGCCATCGGAGTAAGCGATGCGGCCGGCGTGTCACTTGACACTGCGGTTGCGGCGGCGAGGCAGGCACCCGGCGTGCCGGGACGAATGCAGCGGATTGATGCCGGCCAGCCGTTCCACGTGGTGGTGGATTACGCCCACACCCCAGCCAGCCTCGAGAAGGCATTAACAATGCTCCGTAGCCTTATGTCTGGAGAGAAAATCATTGTGGTGTCCGGCAGCGCAGGCGAACGCGACGCGGTCAAGCGGCCACTGCAAGGCAAGGTGATGGGTGAACTGGCGGATATAGTCATCATCACCAGTGAGGACCCGCGCCATGAAGAGCCGATGGAGATCATCCGGGAGATCGCCGCAGGCGCCATTGGCTGTGAGGCAGAAATTCACGAGATTGAAGATCGGCGCGAGGCGATCGCGCTCGCGTTCAGTAAAGCCGGGCCAAACGATATGGTACTGCTCGCGGGTAAGGGTCACGAAACCAGCATCATTTGGGGGTTCGAGCATCGTCCCTGGGATGAGTCGGCGGTTGCTCGCGAACTCCTGGCTCCCTACGCAATGCGGTAGCATGATCGGTGTGGCGACGATTGTTCGCACCTACGGAGTCCAGGCCAAATGAACCACTTCTCCATCTCACGCCGAACCATGCTGCAGGCTGTCGCCGCATCCTTTGTTGCGCCTGGCGTTACCGCAGCCCAAACCAATGTATTCGGACGCATCGTGTTCATCAAGGATGGCCACATCATGCAGTGGACACCTGATGGCGTTAGCGAGCTCAAGCACGATGGTGCCGCGATGGCGCCTACCTGGCAACCGGATTCCAATATGATGGTCTACGTGCGTGATGGTGGGTCGTTCAGTAACCTGATCGCGCTCGATACGGAAACCGGTCGTACGCGGCGTCTCACTAACAGCGAAAGCACGCTCCAGCGGGGCAGTGAAGATTACGTCGCCGATTCAGTCTGGATAGCCGATCCGTTCTGGAGTGGATCCAA
>DJVD01000191.1 GCA_002440805.1 Chloroflexi bacterium UBA6265 | reverse complement strand
TTTCCCCGAGTGCCGCAATTCCAAGCCGCTGCTTGTTCGCATTGGCGTTGAATGCCCCACCTGCCACGAAGGCGAAGTAGTGGAGCGACGCTCCAAGAAGGGCAGGATGTTCTACGGCTGTGAACGCTATCCAGAATGCGATTTCGTCTCCTGGAACAAGCCCGTGAGTATCCCCTGTCCCCAATGCGCGGGCGTGCTCGGCGAAATCGGTCGCGGCGGCGCCCGCCTCAAGTGCAATAATTGTGCCTGGCAGGGTGACAAATCCTCGCTGGTGGAACACGAGGAACCTGTTACCGTTTAGGAATCTTTGCAAACAGCCCGGAAATCCCCACAGGATTCCGGGCTGTTTGGCATTACACTTCATGGCAACACCAACGGGTCGAAAGCGTGCCTGTTTGCGGTGAGACGAGACATGACCTTGCGATTGAAAGGGTACCGATGACTCTGGACAAAGTGATTGGCGTTGATCTTGGCGGCACCAATATCCGCGTAGCGGTACTCAGCGCCGATGGCACCATGTCTCACACCGCCCGTACGAAAACCAAATCGGAGGAGGGGCCGGAGGCTGTCATCCGCCGTATCGCTGCCCTGATTGACGATGTAGCTGCCGATGCCAACCTGAGCCCCGATGCACCGGTCGGCGTGGCGTCACCTGGTCCGCTCAATCCGCGCACTGGCGTCGTTCACTTCACACCAAATCTGCCCGGGTGGCGAGATGTAGCGATTGTTGATCAGCTTGAGGGCCACCTGAATCGTCGCGTCACACTTGCCAACGATGGCAATTGCGCCACCCTCGGCGAAATGCGGTTTGGCATAGCCCAAGGCAAGCACAACATCGTGTACCTGGCCCTTGGCACCGGTATCGGTGGCGGCGTGGTGACCGAGGGCGTGCTCATCGATGGCAAGAACGGCCTTGGTGCCGAGATCGGCCACACGTTGGTCTCTATCGATGGGCCTCGCTGCAACTGTGGCAGTATCGGTTGCCTCGAGGCGTACGCCGCCGGATGGGCAATCCAGGCAGAGGCAATGAAAGTGGCAACCACTGCTGACGGCGACCGGCTGGTGGAACTCGCAGCAGGCGGATTGATTCATGCGGGAATAGTCGCAAAGGCGGCAGCCGAGGGTCACTTGGCATCCGTTGCCATTCTGGAGCGCGCGGGCCGTGCGCTGGGTGCAGCCATAGGCTCGTTCATCAACATGTTCGACCCCGAGATTATTGTGATCGGCGGCGGGGTGGCTGCGCTCGGGGAGTTGCTGATGGGGCCGGCACGCAAAATGATCCCTCAGTATTCGTTTGTAGATATGCGGACCGATGTGCCAGTTGTTTACTCACAGCTTGGCGGGGATACCGGTCTTTACGGGGCCGGCGCACTCGCGTTCATGATGTTTGATGACTAGCTCCCAGGTGACCTGATCTTTGGCCGGCCCGGCACATGCGGGCCGGCTTTTCACTGCCCGCTTTCCACCACCGGGGTGCCGGTGTACGATGACGGACAAACCGACGTCCGGATTTCATACAAAGGATTCATGCATGGCTGGTCATCCGCAATATCTGTGGCACAACGGCGAACTTGTGAAATGGGAAGATGCCACTGTCCATCTCACCGATCTTGCCTGGGGTGCCGTTGGCGCGGTATTTGAGGGTATTCGGGCGTACACAACCGAGGACGGCAACGGGCTAAATGTCTTTCGCCTTCCAGAACATATGCAGCGATTGCGAGATTCGTCGCGAATGGTTCGCTTGCCCATCGATTGGAACGTGGATGAATTGGTCGGCTTCACGCTCGATTTATTGCGTGCGAACGACATCCACGAAGATACATACATCTTCCCGCTCGTCTATTCCGGAGGCGATCCGGCCAAAAGGAACGATCCCACGTCGCTCACCGCGGCGATGTACATTCGCACCAACCCCAGCGCCACGCACCTGTGTACCAACAAAACCCAGCGCGCGAAGGTGAGCTCGTGGACCCGAATCTCGGACAACGTGATGCCGCCGCGCATCAAGAATATTTCCAACTATCGCAACGGCCACCTCGCCCTGCACGAAGTGAAGCTGGATGGCTACGATGCGGCGGTGTTGCTGAACCCGCAGGGGAAGGTGGCAGAGGCTCCCGGTGCGTGCATCATGCTTGTCAAGGGGAACCAATTGATCACCCCCGATACATCCAGCGGCATTTTGGAGAGCATCACCCGCGATGCCATTATGGTGATGGCGCGTGACATGGGGATGGACGTAGTGGAGCGACAGGTCGATCGCACCGAACTCTACCTCGCTGAGGAAATCTTCCTCTGCGGCACGGCGTTTGAGATCACATCGATCACGGAGATCGATCGCTACACTGTGGGGAACGGTGAGATGGGACCGGTGACGTCGCGCCTCGAACGTGACTTGCTTGACATTTTCCGGGGAGTCAACCAGACATATGCAAACTGGGTCACCCCGGTGTATCCGGCTGGTTAACCACCAAATTTGACGCAACCATTCATAATTGGAACTGCACAGCACCTCTTTTCGTTGTGACATCTGTGCAGCCGCGGTTAAGTTGTACGCGGTTCAAATCTGATGCTGGCCCGGCCAATGTGCCCGGGCAGGAGGAACTATGAGGCAAAACCCAACTCCCGGCACGTGGGCACGGGCACCACGCACAGCGGTAATGAGCATATTGCTCGTGCTGGCATTGTTTGCCGGTGCCGGACTAAATCAACTCATTACGCAAGTAGGCATCGCCCAGGATCGATTCTCGAACGCCAGTAACTACAGCATCATTGGCGAAACCTACGATGTTATTCGCGAGAATTATGTGTTGCAGGAGGATTTCACAGATGAAGAACTCGTCTGGGGAGCCTCGCGCGGCATGATTGAAACGCTGGGTGATACCAATCACAGCCGCTTCCTTAATCCGGAAGAGGCAGAGGATTGGATCAACAGTGGCAACAACGAACTCATTGGGATTGGGATTTCAGTCAGCCTCGTCGGCGAAGTTCCCGTTGTGATCTACCCCATGAAAGATTCACCTGCGATGAAGGCCGGAATCCAGCCCGGCGATTCCATTGTCGAAATCGATGGCGTTGATATCACTGATATGGATCCTGCTGAGGCTACGGACCTGATCACAGGCGAAGCTGGCACCGACGTCACGATGAAGCTGATTCGGCATGGCGAGACCAGACCGTATGAAGTCACCATCTCGCGGGAGAAAATCGATATCGATCCCGTGCAATACGCCATGTT
>DJVD01000076.1 GCA_002440805.1 Chloroflexi bacterium UBA6265 | reverse complement strand
ACTGTATTGTGTACACATCTGCCACTATAGGAGCGACATGCATCAATGTCAATCGCCTCGCCGAAAGAAGGTGTTCGGAAGTTGAGGATGGGTAAATGCGAAGCAGATCAGAAACGGGCGGGTAGAGGGTTGAATCGGAGCACCCTTGTGCGTGCTCGTTTGTATTAAAGACGCCGNNAAGCCGCTGCATATGCAGCGGCTTTTCGTGGTGGGCCCCCGGGGATTCGAACCCCGAACCTGCTGATTAAGAGTCAGTTGCTCTGCCGTTGAGCTAGAGGCCCGCGGGCAAAATACTAGTCCGCCGCCGGTATCGTTGTCAACCAAATGATGGCAGTTTCGTCGGCGGAGTTGGCGCAACGCAGGCATTCAGGTGTATATCAATTCCAAACCGTTGCGTATTGAAAGGTCTTGACATGGCGCTCTCATCCTCATCCCTAAGAAAAGCCGTTATTGCCGGGGCCAGTGGCTTTGTGGGTTCGGCACTCGTGCCGGCGCTACAGGCGGATGGCTGGCAAGTAACCAGCCTAGTCCGTTCGCAACCAAAATCGGCCGACGAGGTTCAGTGGAACCCTGCCGAGCACGTCATTGATATCGATGTGATTGCCGAAGCCGATGTGGTGATCAACCTCTCCGGAGCGTCCATCGCTGGTGGCTGGTGGACCGGCAAACGCAAGGACATCATTCTTCAAAGCCGGCTCGATGCGACCACCACGCTGGCCGAAGCAATCAAGCGTGCCGACAGCAAGCCGTCTGTGTTGATCAGTACTTCCGGCATCGGCTTTTATGGAGATCGCCCAAACGAAGTGCTGGACGAAGGCTCTGCGAGCGGATATGGGTTCCTGCCGGAGGTCTGCCAGCAATGGGAGCAAGCCGCCGATCCTGCGCGGGAAGCTGGTGTTCGGGTGGTGCATCCCCGGTTCGGGCTTGTACTAAGTGGAACTGGCGGAATGCTGCCACTTATCACCATCCCGTTCAGGTTTGGCCTCGGCGGCAAGATTGGCGGCGATCAGCATATGGGGTGGGTGGATTTGCACGACCTGGTGCGGATGTTCCCGTTCCTGATTGCGCATGAGGAGATCGAGGGCGCGGTGAACGCGGTGGCTCCCGGATCTGTCACCAATGCCGAATTCACCAGGGCCATGGGGAAGGCGCTGAATCGCCCCACCGTGATCCCGGTGCCAAAAGCGATTGCCGGTTCGCTTGGTGGTGGACTGGTAGAGGAGTTGCTGCTGGCCGATCAGCACGTGGTTCCCGGTGTGCTCGATGCAGGCGGCTTCTCGTTTGAGCGGCCTACGATCGAAACCAGCCTCAAACACGCCTTTAGCAAAGACTAACGAAAACGGGAGGTGACAACCGTCACCTCCCGTTTTGCAGTGGACCGGATTTGCGCCTGGTCTAGATGTGGGCCAGTTCCTGGTACACATTCGCCGCCTGTTCGTAGGCGTGGGCGATGCTGAGCAGGTTCGTTTCATCGAAGGATTTGCCGAGCAACTGCATACCAACGGGAAGGCCATCGCTAAATCCACACGGGAGCGAAATGCCCGGGATGCCCGCCATATTCGCCGGTATGGTGAACACATCGGCGAGATACATGGCATAGGGATCATCGGTGCGACTGCCCAGTTCAAACGCCACAGTGGGGGAGGTCGGGGCCACGATCGCATCGACGCTCTCGAATGCCTTGTCGAAATCCTGCTTGATCAGCGTGCGAACCTTCTGCGCTTTTACGTAGTAGGCATCGTAGTAGCCGGAACTCAGTGCGTAGGTGCCGAGCATGATGCGTCGCTTCACTTCCGCCCCAAAACCCTCGCCACGCGTGCGCATGTACGTCTCGATCAGGTTGTCTCCCTCGATGCGATTGCCGAAGCGCACGCCGTCGTAACGCGCGAGGTTTGCGCTTGCCTCGGCCGGGGCAGTGATGTAATACGTGGCCAATGCATATTCGGTGTGCGGCAAGGAGACCGGAACGAGTTCTGCTCCGAGGTCCTGCAACTGTTGCAGCGCTGCTTTCATTGCAGCGTCGACGCCCGGTTCCATGCCATCAACCGAGTATTCCTTCGCCACGCCGATCTTCACGCCCGCTAAGTCCTGACGGAAGGCAGCTTCATAATTGGGAACTTCGATCGGCACCGAGGTGCTATCCATTGGATCGTGGCCGCCAATGGCGCGCAGCATAATGGCTGCATCTTCGACGGTGCGGGCGAACGGACCAATCTGATCGAGCGAGCTGGCAAATGGCAACAGGCCAAACCGGCTGACACGGCCATACGTCGGCTTGAGGCCGACAACGCCGCAAAATCCTGCCGGCTGGCGAATTGACCCACCGGTATCAGAACCGAGTGAGATGGTGGCTTCGCGGGCAGCAACGGCGGCGGCCGACCCGCCGCTCGATCCGCCTGGTACGCGGTTCTCGCCCCAGGGATTGATCGTGGGACCGAACGCCGAATTCTCCGTCGAGCTGCCCATCGCGAACTCATCGGTATTGGTTTTACCCAGGAACACCGCCCCCTGTTCGCGCAACCGTGTCACCACGGTGGCATCGTACGGGCTCATGTAGCCGTCCAGAATCTTGCTGGCAGCCGTGGTTGGCGCATCTGTTGTGCAGAGGATGTCCTTCAGCGCGACCGGGATGCCGGTAAGGTCATCGATCTGGCCGTGTTCAATCCGCTTGTCGGCGGCATTGGCCTGGCTCAAGGCCACATCGGTCATCAGGTGGAGGTAACTATGGATTTTGGGTTCCACCTCCTGGATGCGGGTGAGATAGGCATGGGTCAGCTCAACTGACGATATTTCGTGGTTGTCCAGCAGCTTGCGGCTTTCCGCCGCGGTCAGCAGTGTGAGGTCATTGGGGAGGCTCATGCCGATCCTCCTTCGTCGTTACCCATCACGGCCGGCACGGAGAAGAAGCCGTGGCGATGCTGCGGGGCGTTTGCCAGTGCCGTTTCCTGGTCGAATCGTTCCACCACTTCGTCGGCGCGCATCACGTTCGTCAGCGCAATTACCTGCGCCGTCGGTGAGATGGCATCGGTATCCAGTTCGTTCAGCACTTCGATGTGGCCGAGGATGGAGGAAAGTTGCTGCTGCATATTCGTCAACTCGTCTTCGTTCATACCCAAACGCGCGAGTGTGGCGACATGCCGAACATCCTCGAGGGAAAGGCTCATGTCTGCTCCAATGTGTGAGTCCGGGCCGGCAGCGGTGCCGGCGTTATCGCTGGGCGAATTCTACCACCGCGGCGGTTTGTCATCGTCGGCCTGCCAACGGAGTTCTCCGCCGACCATCGTGGCCACGGGTTGCAGCGCATCATCCCACACGGCGATGTCGGCACGTGCGCCCAGCACCAGCCGACCGCGCGACGCGTCACTCAATAGCCGGGCTGGCACGGCAGTCATCATATGGATCGCCTCGGCCGTGGCACATTCGCTCCAATTCACGAGGTTACGCAGAGCCTGGTCCATCGTGAGGATGCTTCCCGCCAGGGTACCGTCCTCAAGACGGGCGCTTTCGTCGTCGACAATGACCGTTTTCGATCCGAGCGGATAGGTGCCCGGGCCCATCCCGCAGGCCGCCATCATATCGGAGACGATGACGATACCGTCGAATCCCTTGGTCCTGATTGCCAGCCGTACCGTGGCCGGATGGCTGTGAACCCCATCGGGAATGAGGCCAGCGGTAACGCGATCGTCAACCATGGTGGCCACCATGGCACCCGGAGCGCGGTGGTGGATGGAGGTCATGGCGTTGAACAAATGTGTGGCCTTGCGCGCACCGGCATCGATGCCCGCAACGAATTGCTCGTATGTTGCATTGGTGTGACCCATGCTCACGAGGATGCCTCGAGCAACCAGCTCGCGAATCCGGCGAGTAGCGTCATCCCGATCCGGCGCCAGCGTGACCAGTGCGATCGAATCTTGCTGTAACCAGCTTTGGAACAGGTCTTCGCTCGCTGCCGCAATGAAATCGGGGTTGTGGGCACCCTTCTTCTCAATTGTTATGAACGGCCCTTCAAGGTGATAGCCCTGCGGCACGGCACCGGCGCCTGCATCGTGTTGCCCCCAGGCGGCGAAAAACGGCGGATAGGATGCGGCGGCCGATGTTACTACGGTAGGTAGCCACGCCGTCACACCAGTGGTGAGAGATTTCCGGGAGATGTGATCGATATCTGCAGGATTGGGCGTCACCTCCACACCCCAGCCACCATTGACCTGCAAATCGATCAGTCCCGGCGAGAAAAGTGACGCTTCCACCACGGTAGAGGGGAGATTGCCGGTGCTCACCAGCTCTCGGGAAATTGAGGTGATGATGCCGTCCTCCACAACGACGGTCGATGGTTCGGCGTGAGTGCCGATCACGGCTTTGCCGCGGAATGCAATTGCGGTCATGCGTGTTGCTCCTTCCAGGCGGCAGCTATCGACCGGGCACCGGTCAGTGCCGGATCCGTCACCAATTCCACCTCTCCCAGGGTCCAGTTTGCAGTGAGATTTTTCAGCACATGCTGGCGGAAGACATCGACATGCGTCAACATCCCGCCCACCAGGGCGAGGTCGAGGACGGGGCCCAGTTCCAATCGACGGGCGACTGCATCGGCATACGTGGCGAGGTCGAAAGCGACGGTACGCAGGATCTGTTGGGACACCTCATCACCATCGGCGGCTGCATCCACAACCAGCCGGCTGAGTTTGGCGATATCGCCCTTGGTGGTTTTCGAATCGTAGACACGATTGATGATGGAGTAGGGCTCGGGGAGCTGCCAGTAATCAGTGAGTCGCTCCACCAGCGATGTGGCGGGGCCATACCCATCGATGAATGCCGAGAAGTGATAGAGCGCCTTGCGGCCGACATCGTAGCCGCTGCCGTAATCGCCGAAGATATGTCCCCAGCCGCTGGCGCGTTTACGGGTTCCCGCAGCGTTGCGGCCAAACGCAATGCTGCCAGTGCCGCTCACGAGGGCTACACCGACGCGGTTGGGCAATGATCCGATCGCCAGTTCGGCGTCATTGGTGAGGCGGAGCTCGTTAGCGAGGTGGTTGAGGCCGGGGCGCAACTTGACGTGATCCTCCGGTCGATCGGAGCCCGAGAGTCCGCACCATAGGCCAGCCAGGGGGAGGGAAACGCCAGCGGTTTCCGCTGCCCTGGTGATGAGTTCGCGCAGGGTTTCTACCGCTTTGGCATGTCCTACCACTGCCGAATTCGATGTTGTGGATACGGCGCGACCGATCTCTTCGCCATTTTCATCAACAAGCACAAGTGCCGTTTTCGTGCCTCCGCCATCAACTCCCGCGAAATACGCTGTGGTCATGCCTGAGCTCCATCGATCACTGTGCGGATGCGGCCATTGGCCTCCGCAATGCGTTCCCGTGCAATGTCCGGTGCCAGTCCGACGAGCGTGCTGACGATCGCGGTTTTGACATCCCCGCCCGCTGCGGTGAGAGCCACCTGGGCGGCGTCGGTATCGAGGCCAGTCGCCTCCGCCACGATGCGTACCGCCCGTACTCGTAACTTCTCGTTAGTGGGCTGCACATCCACCATCAGGTTGCCGTACGTTTTGCCGAGGCGGATCATGCTGGCTGTGCTGAGCATATTGAGCACCAGTTTTTGGGCGGTGCCCGATTTGAGCCGTGTTGAACCGGTAATCACTTCTGGTCCGCTGATCACCGCAATCGGGATATCGACCGCGTCGCTCAATGGCGCGTTCACTGAATTGCTCACGCCGATCGTGAGCGCGCCAATGCCGCGAGCGAAGGCGATGGCGCCCAGAACAAAAGGGGTGCGTCCACTCGCTGCAATCCCGACCACCGTGTCCTGTTGGGTGAGGTTGATCTCTCTCAGCGCTTGCGTCCCGGCCTCTGCCGAATCTTCGACGTGTTCAACCGCGTGGCGCAGGGCATGGTCGCCGCCCGCAATCAGGCCCACGACCAACTCGGGTGGGGTATTGAATGTGGGTGGACACTCCGACGCATCCAGCACGCCCAGCCGACCGGACGTACCGGCACCAATGTACACAAGCCTGCCGCCCGCCTGCATCCGGTCGACAATTCCATCCACCGCCCTGGCGATGTACGGAAGTTGCTCGGCCACGGCTGGCGCAACCCTGGCATCTTCCTCGTTGATGACGCGCAGCATGTCGACGG
>DJVD01000201.1:10725-18338 GCA_002440805.1 Chloroflexi bacterium UBA6265 | reverse complement strand
ACTTCTGGAACATGATCGTCACCTTCGGTGCCTATCTCCTCGGGTTCGCCATGCTGCTGCTGCTCTTCAACGTGGGCAGATCGCTCAAGAATGGCCTGCGGTCTGGTGCAAACCCCTGGGATGCACCAACGCTTGAATGGGCCACCACCAGCCCGCCGCCGGTGTACAACTTCGCTGAAGAGCCGGTTGTGGCGAGCCGCGATCCGCTGTGGGCCGAGAAGTATGGCCACAATGGTGATGCGCCGGCCCATATCCAGGATGAGGAAATCGTGCTTCATCCGGGCGCGGGCGACGATGTTCACCTGCCCAATCCCAGCTTCTGGCCGTTTGTGGCCGCTGCCGGCATGTTCCTGATGGGTATCGGCTTCCTGTTCGAGAACATCGCCCTGTTCTACTGGGGGCCGCTGGCGATCAGCGCCGTTTCCGCCCTTGGTGTCGTCACGCTTATCTGGGGCATCTTCGCCTGGGCATTCGAGCCCTCCGGCGTCGAAGGCCTGCACTAGTCCGCCTGGGGAGGCTTGAAACATGGCACAAGCAGTTGATATAACCCACGCCGCCGGGCACGGGCATGGCGATGACCACACCGAACATGGTGGGCATGGCCACGCGGGCACCGGCATTGAAAACCGCAAGTTGATGATGTGGCTGTTCCTGGCCAGCGATTGCATGTTCTTTGGCTCGCTCATCGCGACCTATATGATCTATCGCAACCGCACCAGTGACCTGGGCGTTGGCCCGTATCCACACGAACTCATTGATATCCCGTTCACCTCGGTCAGTGCCTTCGTGCTGTTGATGAGCTCGCTCACCATGGTGCTTAGCCTGGGCAGCCTGCAGAAGGGCAACATCCGCAATTCCCGTATCTGGCTTGCGGCCACGGCCATTCTCGGTTCGACCTTCCTGGGTGGCCAGTTCTTTGAGTTCACCGAGTTCTACCATGAAGGCCTGACCCTTCAATCCAATATCTTCGGGAGCACCTTCTTCACCCTCACCGGATTCCACGGCTTGCACGTGGGCCTCGGGGTGCTGTGGTTGCTCACCCTTCTCTTCGTCAGCTTGCGCGGCGGATTGAAGAAAGAGAACGCCATGACGCTGGAAATCGCCGGCCTCTATTGGCACTTTGTGGATATTGTGTGGATCGTCATCTTTACCCTGGTGTACCTGCTGCCGTACAACGAGGAAGTGTCCTCCGGCGAACATGCAGCCCGTGGCCAGGAGATTGCGCAACAGCTGTTACGGCTGTTCTAGCGGGAGACAATATCAATGGCAAGTACAACCGCTCACGCGCAATCCTCACATGCGCACCCAACCCTGGAAGCCTACGTTCGCATCGCGATTCTGTTGGCGATCATTACCGGCATTGAAGTCACCATTTACTACATCCCTGCCCTGCAGGGCGTGCTGGTGCCGTTGCTGATTGCGCTGTCGGCATTCAAGTTCATTATGGTTGTCGGCTACTTCATGCACCTCAAGTTCGATGACCGTATCCTGACATTTATCTTTGGCTCGGCCCTGGTGGTGAGCATCATCATCTTTATTGCCTTGTGGACAGTGATGTATTTCGACGCAGCATCCGTTTTCAATGCCAATATGAGCCTGTTGCCCGCCAAACCCGAGCGCCCGTAATCGGCGCACTGGAGATCTGATATCGCCATGGTGCATCCGCTGCACTCCGCACCATTTCTACACCTAGGGGGACCGGAACCAACCGGATTCCTCTACACCCACTGGATGATCGATCCCGCGGTGGCGGTGGTGATCATGGTGATGACGGCTGTTTACTTCGCGGTGATCGGTCCGCTCAATCGCAATCGACCCGGGCATGAAAACCGCCCGGTGAGCAATGCCCAAATCCGCTGGTTCCTGCTTGGCCAGGTGCTGCTACTCATCTCACTCGGCCCGCCGCTGGACGACTGGAGTTACTACTTCTTCAGCAGCGCGCACATGGTGCAACACCTGTTGCTGATGTTTGCCGTGGTGCCCGCGTGGATCAAGGGCACACCATCGTGGGTATTGCAGCCAGTTGTGCGAACAACCGTGGGCCGGTTTGTATTTACAGTGATGCCGCGGGTGCTGCCGGGATTCCTGCTGGCATCCATGATCATTGTGCTGTGGCACTTCCCGCCGTTCTACAACCTCACGTTGCGGAACGAGTTTGTTCATGTTCTGCAACACATGTTCTTCGTGCTTACGGGTTTCCTCTTCTTCTGGCCGGTCATGAGCACCGTGCCAGAATCGCCACAGCTATCGCCGCTGATGAAGTGCCTGTACCTGTTTGCCCAGACCCTGCCGAGCGGTATCGTTGGCGCATCGATCGTCTACGCCGCCCCGGGCCTGTACCCGCATTACGCCGATGCCATTCAGCGGCCCTTCGGCCTGAGCGTGGCAGAGGACCAGCAAATCGGCGGGCTCATTATGTGGGTCGGCATGAACACCGTTTTCCTGGCGATGATTACCGTGATCTTCTTGAAATATGCCTCGGTTGAAGAAGAAAAGGATCGAGAGGCGATGAGGTCCGGCGCGATGCGGCAACGCATTGCACCAGTGAAAGAACCGGCAGGCGCGCATACGGCCTGATCCGGAGGAATCGAAGGGACGGGCGGATATGGCAACTCCCATTCAGTCCCCGCCACCACCTTCTTACGCCGACCAGCACCTGCGCCGCATGGAGGCGGAACGCAAACTGCTGGCAGACGAGAGGTTTACCGGCTGGGCGGTAGTATGGACGCTGTTCGCGTTCAAGATGGCTACCATTGCGGTCATTATTCTCGTGGCGCGAAATACGCGGCACGCAGGGTCGTCGGAGCAGATGGCATACATCGCTTCGACCACCTGGTACTGGTTCTTTATTCCGGTTATCGCGCTGAGCGGCTACGTGGCCTGGAGGCTGCGGTTGCGGAAAGCGCGCAAACAGGCAGAACACCTGAAACGCAGCGAGTTCTCGGTGGAACCAACCACCGAACCGCTGACAGAGATTGAGAAGGAACGGTTGTTGCGACTGCCAAAGTTGGCCGAACACGATCGATAGCGAAAGGCGAGGGGAGTACATACATGGGTAGCTTTCGGCAGAAATATCTCGATGGCGTAGCGGTACCGTTAGCGCTGCTGGCACTGATCATCCTCCTGATCGTCGGCATCGGCACCACTTTCATCAACGCCTACCAGGGTGGCGAGAAGGACCGAATCGATCGCCCCGAGCTGTGGATCGGTATCGGCATCCTCCTCGGCGTGATCGCGCTGATGAGCGTGCTTTCGCGCCTGCCGGAGGAATCGGGTTTTCTCGGCAAGGAGATCGCTATCGGGAACCGCGGCATATGGGAGGATGCCCTGCCTCCGGTTGATCCACGCGCAACCATGGGCGAGATCGGCACCGTGCAGGATATCGCTGCCGGATACACCCTGTATGCCCGCAGTGGCGCCCTCGCCAATGTGATCGGAATCCTCCCGGGTGGTGTTGATTATGGCCGCCGATTCAGCGGCATGATCTACGCCGAGGGCGTGAAGAGCGCCTCGAAAGAGATGTGGATCCCCTACGAAGCCGTCACCGCCGTCTATCCGGAAAGCCGGGCCGCGTTCCTCGCCATCCAGGGCGACGAGGCCGAATCCCTCGGCTGGACGGCGCCACCGCAGGGCATGACCCGCGGCGCCAACAAGCACACCCCCGCCTCCGACAAGGTCAAATAGTTGAGATAACGAAATCCCCCGATGGCGTGATCGCCATCGGGGGATTTTGCGTTTGCAGATGGCTGCAGACGCGACAACGTGGCGTCGATTCTCAGGCCAGGCACAAGGGGGAAACAAGCTCCCCTGCTGCCGGGAATGGCCGGTCACNNCCTACAGGTGAGGGTAGCGTCGCCCCTTGTGGACGACATGGCATAGCAGTTGGCTATGGCTCCGTAAACAGCAGTAATGCATACGCCACCACCCAGTGTTCCACCATGTAATGACTGCCGGCCACCACATCGATCGAGGCGGCGATATGCTGGTCGCGCATCGCCTGGAGTTCGTCGGCGCGATCGGGCAGCACGGCCGCCAGTTCGCCCAACGCCCAGGCGCGACTGAGATTCAGGCCATGCAGGTGCGCAATCTGGCCATCGGTCGGATCTGACACAACCGCGGGCGCAAGCCACTCGCGGCCGGATACCGGCAGGAAACCATCGATCCAGCGCGCGAACGCCCCGGGTTCCATCAGGCGCTGCATCAGCACCGCCTCGCACAAACCGGCACTGAGGAAATCGGCGCCGCTTGGCTCATATCCAAATGGGTAGGTTGTATCGGTGGCGAACCAGTCCATCGCCCGCGTGGTGATGAGTTGATACAGGTTGGGGACGTTGGCCGCGACATAGGGCAGCGCCAGGATGAGGCCGAACGCCGTATTGCCGTGCATGCCCATTCGCTGGGCATAGGTGAGCTTTGGCAGCCAGTTCGAGAACTGCGCCACGAGTTGCTCGCCTAGCGGTCGCAGTGCCTCGCCCCACTTAGAAGCTTCCGGGCCGGAACTGATATCGAGTTCGTGCTGCAGCTTCAGCAACCAACCCCAACCATAGGGACGTTCGAACCCCGGATGATCGCGACAGAACGCCGTCTCTTGGGCGATATGTGCCGGGGTGAGCAACTCATCGATCAACGCCACCGCCTCGCGCTCGGCAGGTAAGCCGGGGAAGAGACGCAGGATCCGCGCCGCCACCCAGTACATCTCCACGCAACTGTGCCAGTCGAAAGAACCGAAGAAGGTGGGGTGCAGCTCGCGATGCAAGGCATAATCGCCCGCACTGTTGGCCACAATCCAGGCCATGTGCGGATATTCGATCTGGATGTTATCGATCGCCAGCCGCAGCCACGTCTCCGCGATTTCGGCGGTAAGCTGATGGGCAGGGTTCGTGTGCGTCATGATCGTCTCCGGCGATAAATGGCTGTTTGTTGGGAGTATCAACGAGGATGGCGGGATTGGAAAGCGGTCGGGCAATCATCATCACTGGTCCGGTGGGAGCCGGTAAGACCACCACAGCGATGGCGCTCGCCGAGTTACTGGAGCACCGCGATATCTCCTGCGCCATGGTGGATATGGACCAACTGCGCTGGTTTAATCCCACCCCGCCCGGAGACAGGTTTGGCTCACGGGTTGGCCTACGCCACCTTGCGGTGATGGCGGCATCGTATCGGGAACTTGGTATACCGACGTTCATCCTCGCCGATGTGATCGAAACAGGCATTGATCAGCACGCCAGTGCCATGCCCGGATACGAGATCACCGTAGTGCGACTGGCCGTTGCGGTTGAGCGACTCCACCAGCGGTTGCGCCTGCGCGAAACTGATGCCCAGTTCGGCTGGCACGAAAACCGGGCCATCGAACTCACGCAAATCATGGAACGCAACGGCATCGGCGATATCGTAATACCGGTGAACGACGAAACCCCGGAGCAGGTTGCCCTGATGATTGCCGAACATCTGGAGTTGCTATGAGCCGACGGCCGACATCTCGTGGCTGAGCAGGGGATCGAGGAAGGCGCGTACACGTTCATACCCATCAGGCACCAGCCGGAAGTACGCCCACTTGCCACGCTGTTCACGCTGCAGCAGGCCCACCTCAACCAGCTTGCGCAGGTGGTGCGATGCGGTCGGCTGGGCCACACCCAAAGCACTGGGGAAGACGCAGGCACATACATCCTCGCCTCGGGCGGCGGCCACGATCTCCAGGATAGTCAGGCGCATGGGCTCGCCCAGCGTTTTCAGCAGCAAGGCGATATCCTCCAACCCTTCGGTGGAAGCTGCTGGCGTATACGCAATGGGGAGGCACCGCTGCGGTGCACTATCGATATCCATAGAAAGATTATGACACATATTGACAATGATCGATATGGTCAAGTATCGTAATCATATTGACAATTGTCGATACATTCTCGTTCCCCCAGGGAGAAGTTCCATGCCCGACCATATTCTCGATGCCGTCAAGAATCGCTACGCCACCGCGGCCAATGCCGTGCTCTCCGGTGAAGCGACGTCCTGCTGTGGTTCTGATTGCTGCAGCAGCGATAGCGATCCGATCACCGGCAACCTGTATTCGGCCGACCAATCGGCCGTGATCCCGCTGGATGCGCTTACGGCCTCGCTGGGCTGTGGTAATCCCACCGCCCTGGCTGAGTTGCATGAGGGCGAAACGGTGCTGGATCTCGGTAGTGGCGGCGGTATCGATGTCCTGCTCAGCGCCCGTCGCGTTGGTCCCACGGGCCATGCCTATGGCGTGGACATGCTTGACGAAATGCTCGCCCTCGCCGAGCGCAACAAGGCAAAGGCCGGTGCAGAGAACGTCACGTTCCTCAAGGGAACCATCGAAAGCGTGCCGCTGCCGGATAACAGTGTGGATGTCATCATCTCCAACTGCGTGATCAACCTCGCGGTCGAAAAAGGCCCGGTGCTGAAAGAGGCCTTCCGCGTGCTCAGGCCGGGCGGACGCTTTGCGGTCAGCGATGTGGTCACCCAGGGCGCCCTGCCGCAGGATTTGCAGGAGAGCATGGAAGCCTGGATCGGTTGTATCGCCGGCGCGCTGGAAGAGCACGATTTCCGCGCCCTGCTGGAAGATGCCGGGTTCGAGAATATCTCATTCCAGGAAACCCGTGTTTACGATCCGCGCGAGCTTGCCGAAACTGCCCGCAGTGGTGAAAGTGCCTGTTGTGTGCCCAGTGAAGGCACAGTGCCGGATGCGTGGGACGGTTCGGCGTGGGAACGTTTTGAGCAGAGCGGTGGCCGGATGATCAGTGCTTTTGTACGCGCCACCAAGCCGGAGTAGTCATGTCATCCCAATCGCACAATCCCCATCTCGGTCTTGTCGATCGCTTCCTGCCGGTCTGGATTCTCAGCGCCATGGCGCTGGGAATCCTGCTTGGCAAGGTCATCCCTGGCCTGCAGTCGGCGCTGGATAGCGTCAAGATCGCTGGCGTGTCGCTCCCAATCGCCCTTGGCTTGCTGTGGATGATGTACCCGGTGCTGGCCAAGGTGAAGTTCGACCGCGCCGCCCGCATGTTCGGCAACACCAAACTGCTGGTCACGACATCCGTGCTGAACTGGATCATCGGGCCGCTACTGATGTTCACCCTCGCCTGGACATTCCTGCCGGATGAGCCTGCCTATCGCACCGGCCTGATCCTGATCGGCCTGGCCCGCTGTATCGCCATGGTACTCATCTGGAACATGCTCGCCTGTGGCGATGGCGAAATGGCCGCGGTGCTGGTGGCGATCAACTCCGTGTTCCAGATCATCATGTACTCGGTGCTTGGCTGGTTCCTGCTGAGCGAACTGCCGCAATGGCTCGGCCTGGATACATCCGATTTCGATGTCAGCATGGGCACAATCGCCCTCAATGTCGGCATCTTCCTCGGGGTACCTCTGGTTGCCGGGCTCCTTTCCCGCATCATCCTCACCCGGACGCACGGCGAGGCGTGGTACGAAAACACCTACCTGAAGAAAATCGGCCCTACCGCCTTGCTTGGCCTGCTCTATACGATCGTGCTGATGTTCGCCATGCAGGGAGAACAGATCATTGAGCGTCCCCAGGTGATCGTGCAGATCGCAATTCCATTGTTGTTCTACTTCGTGCTGATGTTCTTCATCGCATT
>DJVD01000201.1:9735-10696 GCA_002440805.1 Chloroflexi bacterium UBA6265 | reverse complement strand
GGGCTCTTCGGCATCACCTCTGGCGAGGCGCTGGCTGGTGTGATCGGGCCGCTCATTGAGGTGCCCGTGCTCGTTGCCCTCGTCTATGTCGCCTTGTGGATGCGCGATCGTTTCTTCCCCTCCCGTCTGCAAGGAGTCCCTGCATGACGTCTATCGCGCTCTTTGGCGATTTGCATGGCAACCACCTCGCCACGAACGCGGTGCTGTCCGATATCGATGCCCACGCACCCGATCACGTGATCTGCCTTGGCGACCTCGTCGGCTACGGCCCGTTTCCCAACGAGGTCATCGACCTGGTGCGGGCGCGAGATATCCCCGTGATCATGGGGAATTACGATGACGGTATCGGTTTCGAGCGTGGTGACTGTGGTTGTGCCTACAAGAGCGATAGCGAACGCGAGAACGGCGAGAAGTCGGTAGCCTGGACCGATCAGCACGTGACGCCCGGGAACAAGGCCTGGTTGCGCACGCTGTTGCCGGACATTCGACTGGATGTGAACGGTGTGCGCCTGCGCGTTGTGCACGGCAGCCCCCGCAAGATGAATGAGTACCTGTTTGAGGATCGCGATCCATCCTCGCTGCGGCGGATTGCCGCCAGCGCTGATTGCGATGTGCTGGTGTTTGGCCACACCCACAAACCCTGGAGCCGGATGATTGGCGATGTGCTGTTCGTGAACGCGGGCAGTGTGGGCAAGCCCAAGGATGGCGATCCCCGCGCATGTTGGGCGCTGCTGGAGATCTCCTCGACTGGTGAAGCGACTGTCACTTTCAAGCGCGTGAACTACGACATTGCCACTGTAGCGGCTGCGATTCGGCAGCAGCCCGGTTTGCCCGATGTGTACGCGCGCGATATCGAAACGGGTGGTGCCAGTTAATCCAGCTTCAGCTTGTACCCAAAGTGACTCTGCCTGAACCCGAGCCGCTCATAGAACCTGTGGGCATCGGTGCGGCTTTTGTCGGT
>DJVD01000201.1:0-9696 GCA_002440805.1 Chloroflexi bacterium UBA6265 | reverse complement strand
CAGACCACCTGCAGCAGGCGCGGATCGGCCGTGATCTCGGCAAGTGCCCGGTGATAGGGCACCAGGTCGTGCAGCGATTCGCGCTCGGCACCCAGATGGTCATCGGCCAGCATAGCCACAATCGCGGCGATATCCTTTTCCTCGGCGGTACGGAATACCAGCGTGCTCACGATGCCGGCTTGGGCGGAATCGCGTATTGGATAAAGCCACTGGCAGGTGCGAACCGGTCGTACAACCGCCGCGCTGTGGCATTGGTTTCCGCCGTCAGCCAATGCACCTTGTCCCATCCCTGTTCGGCGGCCATGGCCTGCAACGCCTCGATCAGCGCCTTGCCAGCACCGCTGCCGCGAACTGACGGATCGACATAGAGGTCGTTGAGGTAACAGCGCTGCGCTACCGCCCAGGTAGTGCCGTGCAACACGCAGTTGGCGATGCCAACAACTGCGCCGTCGCGCTCGGCCACAAGGCCGAAGAAGTTCGCCTCGGCCGGATCGAGCAATCGCTGCCAGGTGACCGTGGTGACGTCGGCGGGCATGGTGGTCTCATAGAAATCGCAATACGCGTCCCAGAGGCGATGCCATTCATCGCGATCCGATGCCGCCAGCGGGCGAATTGTTGTGGTCATGCGAATGCCTCCTTCACGGCCTGCCAGAGCGTGCCGTTCATCAAGCCGTAGTTGTACACATCCACCCCGGCAACGCCCGCCGTTGTCCATGCCCGCAATCGCGGGGCGATGGTGGCCGGGTAGGTGGTATCGGGCGCGATTGCCCGGATAGCCCCGCGTACAGGCCTGCCAAGTTGGGCGGCATCGTGAGCCCGGGTGCCGGCATCATCATCGGATTTGGCGTAACCGGCAAGGGTGCCATCGCCACTGGCGATCAGGGCGGCATCGCCGGGCGATCCATCCAGCGCCGCGAAATGCCACACCTGCGTGGTGGGGCTGATCGCTTGCACCGCCTCGCGGATCTCCGCTGCCAGGCTCAATTCCTGCTGCTTCAGCCACACCATGTATTCCGGCAGGCCACCATTGACCAGCCCCTGCACGACCTTTGTCGGCGTGCCATCTTCCTTTGCCAGTCTCACGCCCTGATTAAGGCTGGCATCGAGCACGGCGGCGGTGAGCCCTCGCAGCACCCCGGCCGGGATGCCAGCGGCGATGGCTTGCTCGATCTCGTAATCGCTAAAGGAGAGATTCAGCATATCGCGCTGCACGGCATCGAAATCCATGCCGATAATTTCGTGGTGTTCGCCATGCACAAATCCCATATAACCCGGGGATTCCAGCATGATGGCGTGGAGGTCGAACTGGGTGGTGAGATCGCGCACGTGGGCCAGCAGGTACTCCCGCACCAGCGGATGCGCCGGGCTGAGCGAGTTGTACAGGGGATCGCCGAAGACGGTGTGCTGCACCGCTTCGGGGAACTGCTCCCCCAGCCAGCGATTGTGGTTGCACACGGTCCAGGCGACGAACTGCAGGTCCAGGTGCGTCGCGCGCTTGTTCACTTCTTCGGCGGGGCTCGAAGTGTTGGTCACCAGGCTATGCACGCGGGGCTGCATTTTCCCGTACGTTGTCAGGTTCGGTCGATAGTGCACCGCGCCATCCTCGGCATAGTACACCCGCCGTTTCGGATTGCGGGGCAGCAGGAACTTGCCGTTGTGATACTGCACGGCCAGGTTCACATTGCGGAACCCCGCCGCTGCGATCTCGCCCAGGGCCGCGTCGTAGCCATGATCCGCCAAATCCCAGGGATAGGTGAAGAGCCCGTGCTGCATGATTAGTTCTCCCGAATGTGGCCGATCAAACCGCCATCCACCAACAGCGTCTGGCCAGTCACCCATTTGGATGCATCATCGCAGAAGAAGCAGACGGCGTTGGCGATATCGTCGGCAGTGCCGACCAGGTTCAACGGATTACCGAAATTTGTCGCCTCGTAGTTTGCCATGTCGAATCCCGGTCGATCCGGAACGGCGCCGGGAGCAACGCAATTCACCGTGATGCCATGCGGCCCGAGTTCGAACGCCATATTGCGCGTCATCGCGATGATCGCGGCCTTGGCCATGTCGTACACCATCTGCCTTGGATGGGCGGCATACGCGCCAACCGTACTGATGTTGACGATGCGGCCCTTGATCCCGGCTTCGATCATCGCTGCGCCGATCAGTTGACCCAGCACGAACGGCGCGCGAGCATTCACGTTCATCTCCGCCTCCCAATCGCCGTCGGTCACGTTGAGAAACGGTTGCGGGTTCGAGAAGCCGGCGTTGTTGACGAGAATGTCGAACGGTCCGGTTGCCAGTGCCGTTGCTGCCAACTGCCGCACCTGTGCCACATCCGCCAGGTCGGCAGGCGCGCCACTCATCATCGAGCCATGCTGTTCAAGTTCACCAAGGGCGCGGTCGATATCCTCCTGGTTTCGACCGGAGATAAACACCCCTGCGCCCTCGCGGGCCAGCCATTCGGCAATTGTGCGTCCCAGGCCGCGGGTGGCGCCGGTCACCAGGGCGCGTTTGCCGGCAAATCGCGGGGAGGTGGTCATCTGGTTGCATCCTGCATGGTGACGGATTCTGCTTCCAGCCATACGAGGAACCGGTGAACCACTTCGTCCACCGTTGCGCGCGAGGGCGCGGTTGAGAGCATCAGCACGCGCATCAGGAGCGGCCCCACCAAAAGCGTCACGCCATCCACCTTTCGCGCTGGTGGGAGCTGCTGCCAGCAACCGGTATCGCCAATGGCGGTGTCCAGGTGAACCACCAGCTCGGAGATGCGTTTGCTTCGCAACCTGCTCGCGCGTGCATCCGATTCGGTACGGGAAAGCACATGCAGGATCACCGAGCGCCGCTGCGGATCGCTCAGCAGTTCCGTCACCCACGCCAGCCAACCTGCCAGCCGTTCATCCAACGGCGTGTCGGGAGGGGCATCCAGCAACTGGAACGGATTCTCATCCAGTAAGGCGTAAACCATGTCGTCGGACGATGTCCAGTGGCGATACACCGTTGCCCGGCCCACGCCCGCCACATCGGCGACACGCTGATGTGTCACCGCCTCCGGCCCCTCGGTTAAGAGGATGGTGCGGACAGCCTCCAGGATTCTGGCGCGTGACCGCTGCGCACGCGGATCAATGGTGGTGTTCATATGTTGGTACAGATCCTTCCCCGCGATGGATGTTCGATTCATTCTACCAATCACTTTGTGATACAAGTTGACTCACAATGTATCTATGAGATAGTATGTCTCATAGATTGACGTATGGAAAGGAATCCGTTCATGAATATCGTTGCCGAGCCAACTGCCGAATCCTCACTTATTGCGAACCGGACAAGAATCCTCGCAGCAATGTCGATTACCCTGCTTGTCATCATCGCCTCGATCACCTCGGTGAATCTCGCTTTGCCGGAGATGGCGGTATCGCTGGGAGCTTCCTTCACCGATACCACCTGGATCGCCGATGCCTACACGGTGGCGATTGCCGCCTTCGTCCTGCCATTCGGCGCCGTGGCCGACAGGGTAGGGCGCAAACGGATGATGTTGCTCGGCCTGGTGCTGTTCGGGATCGTGGCCGTATTCGCGGCGTTCCAGAACACGCCCGCCGGTATCATCGCCAGTCGCGCCCTGATGGGCCTGAGTGCGGCCATGATCATGCCTGGCACACTGGCAACCATCACCAGCACATTCCCGGATGAAGAACGCACACGTGGCGTAGCCACCTGGGCCGGTATCGCTGGCGCTGGAGCCGTGTTCGGGCTGGTCTCATCCGGCTTGTTGCTTGAAGTCTGGAGTTGGCGCTCGGTATTCGTCTTCGCCGCGATCATCGCCGCCGTGGCCGCTATCGTTGTCTGGCGCGGGGCGCCGGAAACGGGCGGACATCACGTGGCGTTCGACTGGATCGGCTCTGGCCTCAGTGCATCCGGATTCGGCCTGCTGGTATGGGGCATCATCGATGCTGGCGAAGCAGGTTGGACCGATGCACGCGCACTCGGTGCCCTGATTACAGGTGCCGTGTTGCTCGCAACATGGGTGGTGTACTCACTCCGCGCCAAAGAACCCCTGCTGGATATGCGTGTGTTCAGCAATATCCGCTTCTCGGTCGGCACCATCGCCGTTATCTCGCAATTCCTCGCCCAGTTTGGCTTTTTCTTCATCGCCATGCAGTACCTGCAGCTGGTGCTGGGATACAGCCCGCTGCGATCGGCGTTTAGCATGCTTCCCCTGGCCCTGGTGGTGATGCCACTTTCGCAACTCGTGCCAAGGATGCTGCACGTGGTGCCGGTGAAGATTGTGTTGCCCGTGGGTATCTTCAGCCTGATGGCCGGGTTACTGGTGCTCGCCACCATGGATGAATCCAGCGGATATCTCCACTTCGCTGCGGGCCTGGTGGTGCTTGGAATTGGTGTGGCGTTTACCGCACCCCCGGCCACGACCGCCATCACCGAGGGACTGCCCCGCGACAAGCAGGGCACAGCCTCGGCCATCAATGATGTCACGCGCGAACTCGGTGCGGCCCTGGGGATCGCGCTGATGGGCTCGGTGTTTACTTCCGCATATCGTGACACCGTGGCGCCATTTGCGGCGAAACTCTCGCCAACCATCGCCGAGACGGTGGAACGCTCGCCGGCGGCCGGCATCCAGGTGTCACAGCAAATGGGCCCGATGGGCACCGACCTGCATGACGGCGTGATCCTGGGGTTTATGGATGGCACCCAGGCTTCGTTGGCCGCCGTTGCCATCTACCTCAGTGTCGTTGCCATCACGGTGGCCGTACTACTGTTTCGCGATGCACGCCAGCGCACAGTCGTACGACTGGCGTAGCGATTATTGGGCGCGATCGTTCACCGGCCGTACCAGCAGGGCGCCGGCAATGATAATCGCGCCCAACGCGCCGAACATCAGCGAGAGGTTATAGCCGGCAAACCAGCCGAGCACCACACCACCGATACCAACGTAGATGGTTACCAGTCCGTTTATCAGGCTGAGCGATGTCGCTCGCGCACCATGGGGGATGTGATCGTTATACATGCCGGAGAAGAGCGGCATTGCCACCTGCACTGCCCCCCATTGCGCCACGAACAGCACCACTGCCCAGAGTGGATCGTTCACCGCCGCCATCAGCAGGTAGAGCACGCCAGGCAGGCCGGTGGCAACCATGATCGCGTTTCGTTCACCCAGCAAGGCAGTGAGTCGCCAGGCGTGGAGTTGCGTGAAGAATGCCGCGCCCGATCCCAATGCGAGGCCCATCCCCAGCCAGATCGGCGAGACGTGGCTGCGGAGGAAATAATCCTGGTAGAAAATGAGCAGGTGGGCGACAAACGCATTGGTGACGATGGCGATTAGCATCAGCCGCTTCAGGGCCGGGTTGGAGGTGACATTGCGCCAGCCAGCGCGGACCAGGTCGAGACTGCGAATCCGCTCGGCCACAATTTCCCGCGCAGGCTCGCGTAGTGCCAGCGCGAGCACCGCCGAGAAGCCAACGAAGATCACATTCAGTTTGAGGGTGAACCGCATACGCTCGTAGGTGAGCTCACGCGTGATCCAGCCACCGATAGAGTAGGCCAGCAATGCCGCCGCCTGGATCGCGGCACCGATCTGCCCCTTGGCCCGCTGCATTCCCAGCGAGCGATCGCCCTTCGGGAGCGATTCATAGACCAGTGCATCCACCGAACCGCTGGCGAATGCGAAACCGGTACCGGCCACAATCTGGCCGATGATGAATTCGGGGTAGGTATCGGCCAGCAGGGTAATGAGTTCGCCGAGTGCAGCCATGAACAGGCTGACCTGGTAACTGCGCCGGTGACCGACCTTGTCGGCCAGTACCCCGGTGGGAATCTCCATCACCAGCATGCTCACCATCAACACGGTTTGCATCCCGGCGATTTGGGCGAGGCTGAGCCCTTTTCCTTGCAGGTAGGGCGTCATTACGGGCACGAAGAAATAGAGCTGGCCAAAGAACGAGATCAGGGCGACCAGTTTGGGCGTGGAGAGTGATCCCAGCCGGTTCAGCCAGGAGAAGGGGGTAAACATGCATACCTCAGGGAAGAACCGGCGTGAGCCGGTCGAAACACCGAACAGGAGGTGGCGATCGCACCCGGCCGGGAAAACGGCCAGGGGAGGGTGTTAGCCCTTAATGTCGCCGGTAGCGGTGTCTGTATCTCCCATGAAGTCCCTCAAGATAATGCGAGCCTGATGCGCGAGCATTCGCACTCGTCCGATTGTACAGGATGGGTAGCGGCCGGCAAATATGGCGTGCATTCAACCAACAGGTACGCCCGGGGTTGATTCCCCGGGCGATGGCGTGCAAACCGGACATGATGCCGAGGTCTGCCCTGATTACATATCCGGGCTGCGTGAACCGGATATGAAAGCGGAGCGTTCGGCGTTTCGCCAGGCTCCACCCTCAGGAATCACTTACACATCATCCGCGCGGAATCCGCCGGGGCCGGTGGCGGCGCTGGCGCGGGCAGCGGAACTCACGAACACCAGCGCCCCAATCTCGTCGCCTTCCCAATGGATGATCGTCTCGTGCTCGGGATCGTTCAGCGCGGTTTCCAACGCCACATCGGCATCGGCATTACTGGCCGCCACCACATACACGGCGGCCGGCACGCGATACGCCCGACCCAATACGGTGCCGGAACTATCGCGGATCAGTTCGCCATCAAGCGGATCCGATCCCTGCTCTACGTACTGAACGCCACCTTCATCGTCCTCAACCTGCTGGGGACGGAAAATCTCATCCTTTACCTTGTTGGCGATATACATGCCGATGGTTTTCTGCATCATGGCCGTGTGCTCCTGCTGCGTTGATTGCTGAATCTACGGGCATTTTACCCGATGTGCATGTACTTGAAGCTTTCAGCATAATCGCCGAATCCCTCGGGCTTGTTCGGGTGCAACTTCGCGTTCTCCTGCGCCCATTCGCGCACGAAGGCCAGGTCGGATTCGTCCCCACCCACCTGCGACACATGCTTGCGCAGCGCCTCGATTTTCACATCCATGTAGTCGCTGACATCGATGAAGCAATCGGCATTGGCTGAGCCCATCACATACACCGAGTTGACCTCGATCGGCTCCAACCCCTCATCCAGCAGTTCCGGGAACGTGCGCCGATCGCGGCAGCTCGGGAAGACGGCGGCAACAGAAGCTTCACCGGCGGCAATATGATCGGGGTGATTGATATACATATCGCCGGCGAAGCGCATGGTGGGATCCATGCACACCAGCGCGGTCGGTCGCACCTGGCGAATCACGCGGGTGAGATCCCGTCGCAGCGTCAAATCCGGTACCAGCGTGGCATCGGCATAGCGAAGGAAAATCACATCCTTCACGCCCAGTACCTTCGCCGCTTCGAGTTGTTCCTGTTCGCGGATGGCGCTGAGTTTCTCCCCGGTGATATCCGGATCCTTGGTGCCCTTGTCGCCGCTGGTGATAGAGCAGTAAATAATCTCGGCCCCGGCTGCGGCCCATTTGGCCATGGTGCCACCAATGCTGAATTCGGCATCGTCCGGATGCGCCTGAATCATTAGCACCCGTTCAGGCGTGGTGGTGGAAGGGTCGGGATAACGACGTTCGGTCATGCGTAACTCCTGCTTTCGTTGTCTACGATTCCTGTAAAACGTGTTCGAGGAACGGTCGGTCCACCCCATCGAGCGAGGCGATGAAATGTCGGCGCGGTCCCGGAGGCACCGCATGCACACCCGGTAATACCAGCACCGGGGCACCGGCGAGATGGGCGCTTTCGACGCCGGATGGCGAATCCTCGATCGCCACACATCCGGTTGGATCCACGCCAAGGCGTTGAGCGGCGAGCAGGTAGGGTTCCGGGTGGGGCTTGGGATAGGTGACATCTCCGCCGGACACCATCACCTGCAACACGCCATTACTGGCGTCTACCACCTGTTGCGCTACCGGTGCCCAGGCCTGGGTCACCAGGGCACATGGGATGTTCTCCTGCTTCATACGAACGAGGAATGCTTCCGCCCCCGGCAACCACGGGATATGCTCGCGGACGCGGGCAGCGACGTCGTTCACAAGTGCATCCAGCACGTCCGCATCGCTCAGTGGCAAACCGGCTGCCTGCATGGCGTGTACGGTGATCATCATGGAACGACCAACCAGTACCTCGGCATCGGCTGCGGAGAACGGCACACCGTGGCGCGCCGCCAAATCCAGCTTGGCCGCTTCCCAATACGGTTCGGTATCGACGAGGGTGCCATCCATGTCGCAGAGAACGGCCTGGAGTGATATCACTCGTTCACCTCGGCCAGTTCCAGTTGGGCGCCATTGACGATATCGCGCAGGCGATCGAGGTTGATTTCGGCAAGGTCGACTACTCGCGAGCGCAGCGGACCTGCCTCAACCGGCTGCACTCCCCGCACGACGATCACCGGGATGCCTGCGGCTTCAGCACTGAGCGTGCCGGCCAGCGAATCTTCGATGGCAATGCAGTTCTCGTGAGCCACGCCGAGGACGTCGGCAGCATGCGCATAGGGCCACGGATCGGGCTTGGCTACGATCATCTCATCACCGGCGAGGATGAACTTCACCACCCCCTCGGGCAGGCCGGCAACGGTTTTCTCCACTACTTTGCGCCAGGCGTTGCTCACCACCGCGCAGGGGATGTTTTGGGCGGCGCACTCGGCGAACAGTTCCTGCACACCGGGCAACCAGAGAATGCCCTGCTCGTCCATCATCACGGCGACGCGGTCGACCAGCCATTCGACGATCGGGTCGATGTCCATGTGCACGCCGGCGGCCTGCATGCGGCGGGCACTTTCCCGCATGGGCGAGCCCACGCAGGCGATCGCATCATCCTCGGTCCAGGTGATGCCGTACAGCGTGGCTAATTCCAGTTCGGCTGCGATCCAGTAGGGCTCGGTTTCCACCAGGGTGCCATCGTGGTCCCACAGGATTGCCTTCAGTTCGGGCACATGTGCTCCTTATTCATTGTCATTTAGCCGACGATCACGGTGTGATCGGGCTGCATCAGTCCCTATTCTAGGCCACCATGGCCCGCCACCCAACTGCAATTGCGTGCAATGAACGGCACCACACGCATCCAGCGAGAAACACGGGACCACGTGTTAACGCAAACGAGGGCGAGCACATTGGCTCACCCTCGCTCCGGGAACGTTATTTCTTGTCCAGGTCAATCGAGATTGAGTTCATGCAGAACCGCGCCCCGTTGAATTCCTTCGGTCCATCGTCGAACACGTGCCCGAGGTGGCTGTTGCAGCGGGCGCAGCGCACTTCGGTGCGGCGCATGCCGTGGCTGCGATCCTCGACATACGTTACCGCATCCGGCAGGGCTTCGCCGAAGCTCGGCCAGCCGCAGCCATGATCGAACTTGGTGCTGCTATCGAACAGCGGATTGCCACAGGCGGCGCANNCGATAGGTGCCCTCGTCCCAGACGGCGTTGTACGCGCCGGTAAATGGACGTTCGGTGCCAGCCTGGCGCAACACCTGGTATTGCTCGGGGCCAAGCAGCGTGCGCCATTCATCCTCGGATTGGGGCAGGTCGCGGAGTTTGGTATCGGTCATTAATTGCCTCCAGTAGTTGGCAGTTGCAGTTCGTCGGTGAGGTTGAGGGTGTCCTGTCGGCTCACGGCGCAGGTGATGCCTGTGCCCTTGAGGCCGCAGTAGCCATCGGGGATTTTGTGCAGGTACTGCTGGTGGTATTCCTCGGCGTAGAAGAACTCGGGTG
>DJVD01000039.1:12560-29790 GCA_002440805.1 Chloroflexi bacterium UBA6265 | reverse complement strand
CACCGCCGCGGTGGCCAAGGCCCTCACCGAGGTCGACGGGCTGTCGGTCGTCGGCGGTGGCGACTCCGCCGCCGCGGTTCGCGTGCTGGGCCACGCCGACGATGAGTTCGGTCACATCTCCACAGGCGGCGGCGCCTCGCTGGAGTTCCTCGAGGGCAAGGAACTGCCCGGCATCGCAGCAATCCCGGAGGCGGACTAAATGATTCCCCCACTCCTTATCGGCAATTGGAAATCTAATACGACGTATACCGAAGCTGAGGCACTGGTAGACGCGTCAATCACGGCCAAGAAAGCGGCCGGCGAATCGGTATGGGTGGGCGTCACCCCACCGTTCCCCTGGTTGAAGGCACTGCGCGCAAAAATCGATGCGCAAGGAGCCGATGGCACCCAGCTGTGGATGGGCGCGCAAACGTGCTCTGCTACCGATGCCGGCGCGTACACCGGGGAGGTCACCGCTGCGATGCTGGCGGAATGCGTCACGTTCGTGCTGGTTGGCCATAGCGAACGGCGTGCCTATTACGGTGAAACGGACGATGTGGTTCGTGCCAAGGTGAGTCGGGTGCTCGAGCAGGATCTCCACCCCGTATTGTGCGTGGGCGAAGTACTTGAGCAACGAGAGGCCGGCGAGGCGGAGGCAGTGGTGAAGAGTCAGCTGCTCGCCGCGCTGGAAGGCTTTCCGGAAGATCGGTTGTATCGACTGGTGGTTGCCTATGAGCCTGTCTGGGCGATTGGCACTGGTGTCGCCGCCACGGCGGAAGATGCCGAAGATATGTGTGCGTTCATTCGCGGGGTGCTGGATGAGCGGTTCGGCGATTCCAGCTCGATCATCATTCAGTACGGCGGTAGCGCCAACGAGAAGAATGCCGCCGAACTCCTGGCCAAACCGCACGTGGGTGGGTTGCTGATTGGCGGGGCCAGCCTGAAGGCTGAAGCGTTCGCGGCCATGATTGCGGCAGCCGCGCGTGTGCAGGGCGCATGACCGTGCCGTGATTGCCGGTGCGTTGAACTTGAGGCGGTGGCGGTGCTACGCTTCACTCCTGCCAACGGCACCAGATCGGCGCCCGCTGCAACCCGCTTCATGGACATCAAAGGACGAATCAACCGTGGATATCGCGATCAATGTCATGATGATCATCATCTCCGTGGTGCTCATCTTTCTGCTGCTCCTGCAAACCAAGGGATCTGCATTCGGCGGCCAGTTCGGCAGCGGCGGTGAATCCATTCAGCGCACACGTCGCGGGTTCGAAAAAACGCTCTTTCAGTTTACGGTCGGCATTGCGCTCTTTTTCGTAATTATGGGCGTGGTGAGCAGCCTCGCACTCAGCTAGGGATCGTGCACCGATGGCAGGCAATGGATATACTTTCCATGGCCTCAGGTTGTGTAAACAACCGGCCTCGTAAAACGTCCGCGGCGATCCCACAGCAGGAGGAAACTACACATGATGGGTCTCGGTTGGCAAGAACTTGCCATTATTCTCGTTATCGTTATCGTGATCTTTGGTGCCGGCAAACTCCCGGAAATCGGTTCGGGGCTCGGTAAGGGCATCCGCGGTTTCAAGGAAGAATCGGGCATCGGCGACGACAAAAAGTCCAGCGACGCTATCGATCAGGGCCGCTCGCAAACAGCATCCACTATCACCGACACCCGCACTGCGGTTGAGGAACGAGTGGACCGCGAAAAGGGCACTCGCGCAGACGAAATCTAGCGCGACTCTCACCCACTTCTGTGGGTCGTTATCCAAATCCAGCGGACGTACCGGGATGGGCGAGGCTCATCCCGGTAGCTTTTTTCGTGCAGATGCCCGGCCGAGGTGGCATCATAGACACGGCGCAGTTGCTGCGCTTTCTTGCACGTCAGTGAAATCGGAAAAGCATGCCTGAACCCATCCCACCAACACTCCCGGCCCATGCACCTGCGCTCACCGACGAATCCCCCACCCGGCCGGTCGAGAAAAAGAAGACCAGCGCCTTGCGCGAAATCATTGAGACCGCCATTCTCGCGTTGCTTATTTTCGTGAGCGTGCGAGCGGTGGTCCTCAACTTCAAGGTTGATGGCACCTCGATGCTGACCACACTCGAAAATGGCGAAATGATTCTCGTCAATCGCAACGCTTACCGGGAATTGGATCTGGCCGATTTCGTGGACTGGCTCCCTGGTGTTTCGGAACAGAACTGGGTGACGCTGATTGACTGGGGTACGCCTACCCGTGGTGATGTGGTGGTATTTACCCCGCCCGAACCCGGTGACCAAAAGCCGTATATCAAGCGTGTCATCGGTTTGCCCGGTGATCGGGTGCAGATAACAGCCGACAACCAGGTGCTGGTCAACGGAATCGCCCTGGATGAACCGTACATCGGCGATTACAGCAACGACTGCACCAATGTCTCCAACTTCCCATACTGCGATGTTGTGGTAGAGGAAGGTCATTTCTTTATGATGGGTGACCACCGCAACAACAGCCAGGACTCCCGCTTCTTCAGCGTGGTACCGGAAGAGCAAATCATTGGCAAGGCGTGGCTGGTGTATTGGCCGATGGATAACTTCGGCACCGTCGATCACCCCAATTACCCCGAACTCAACCCATCGTAAATCGTCGGGTGTACACTAAAGACCTGTGAAAGGATGCACCGTGATCGAAGCAACCGTCGAAAGCATTCGGGTAAGTATGGTCACCCAAAACCGGGTGGTTATCCTGCGCGAAGTCGGCGGCAATCGTCATTTGCCGATCTGGATTGGCTCATACGAAGCAGAGGCAATCGCCCTGGAATTGCAGGGCGTGGCACCCACGCGCCCGCTTCCGTACGACCTGATGTGCACGATGCTGGAGGAGCTTGGTGCTGACCTGGATCGTGTGGTGATCACCGATCTCAATCACAAGGTGTATTACGCGACGTTGGTGCTGGTGGTTGGCGATCGCACGATCGAGATCGATGCCCGTCCCAGCGATGCGTTGGCCCTGGCCATTCGCAGCGATGCCCGCATCCTCATTGAAGACGCCGTAATGGAATCGGCGAGTATTACAATGGTGGATGAAGGCACAGTCGACCAGACCGAATCCGATATCCTTTACTCCGGTAGCCCACAGGAAAATCCGGCCACAGATGCTGATGCCACCCCCGATCTCGGTGTATTTCGGGATTTTATTAACTCACTCGACCTGGACGATTTCGACAAAGGTTCGCGTGGATCGTGAGACGTACTCCCCCTTCGCATTGCTGAACGGCGTCTCAAGGAAAGTACCAATGGAAGATTTCGATCACATCAAACACATTGTTTTGCAGCAACTCAGTCGCTGCGTTGTCTGCCATCGGGAATACGAAGTATCCGACATCACGTCGGTGCAACGGAAACCTGGCGTATGGACGCTGATGGTGGAATGCGAACAATGCCATAGCCGCAACTACATCGCTGCCGTCACGGCCGAGGGGAGCGCCGAAGACGCAATGCTTGAGGTGCGATCCCTCACCCAACGCGCCATGCGCGGCGACGACCGCTCAACCGACGAAGAAAGCGACACGATCGCCTCGGAAGCACCCCTCACCGGTGACCGGGTAACCGCCGGCGATGTGGTGGACATGCACGATTTCCTGAACGAGTTCGACGGCGACTTCTCGACGCTTTTCCGCTCCAGCTAGCCTCATTCGCTGCTATACTCTCCGAAGTAAAAGTCCGCGAAATGCGCACTGTTGCGCCTCCATGACGACAGGCGTAACAGGGAGGAGATCCGAGTGGTTCAGTCGAATCATACACACGCACCCCGGCCCGTACCTTCGCCGTACACCGGCCGCCAGGACATCGACCTCGATGTCGTTCGCGAGATGCTCTCGCACTTTACGTACAACGACCACGAAGAAGCCCAGGAGCTCATTCTCTCGGCATGCCAGGAGATTAACGAGCATTTTGGCTGGGTTTCCCCCGAGGCAGCCGAGATCGTTGCCGAGCACCTCGGAACAACCACCACTCGCGTTTTCGCAATTCTCACGTTTTACGCCGATTTCCGCACCGAACCTCGCGGTCATCACCACATGTTGCTGTGCCACGGCATGAGCTGCTATGTGATGGGCTCCAACAAGCTGGTTCAAACCATGAAGGACACCTACGGTGTGGCTGATGGTGAAACCACGGCCGATGACCAGATGAGCGTGCAGGTAGCCAATTTCTGCCTGGGTGTGTGCGATCGCTCGCCCGTCGTGAAGATCGACGATGAGTACCATGGCCATGTGACGCCCGAATCGCTCACCGAACTGGTGAATCGCGCGATCGAAGGCAAGCATTCCATGCAGGAAAATGAGGCGACCCATGGTTAGCGTGAAGCCAAGCGAACATCTGACCAAACTGAATTCCAAAGATGACTTTCTCGCGTTCCGCGAGCAGGCCCGGCAAAAGTGGGATTCTGTGTGGAACGGCAGCGCCACCGTCGTATCGGTTGGTGTGGGATCGTCCAGCATTGCCAAGGGTGCGCTGGAGGTGCTCGAGCAGGTTCATCAGGTGGGCGGCGATGTGATCGTCCGCGAAGTCAGCGGCAACGGCGCCTTCTGGATGGAGCCATGGGTTGAAGTAAAACGCCCTGGTGCCCAACCGATTGTGTACGGACCACTTACCGTTGACGATGTTGCTGGCGTGATCGCCGGCGACCGCAATGACCTTGCCGTTGGCGTGCGCGGAGATGCGCCGGAAGGCGATATTCGGCCGCTGAATGAGCATCATTTTTTCCAACATCAGAACATGCTCCTCACCCGCAACGCAGGCGTCATCGAACCGGATTCGATTGAAGATGCGATTGCCCGTGGCGCCTACGATGGCTACTTCAAGGTCCTCTTCGAAATCAGCCAGGAAGAAGCCATTCACGAAGTTACGGCATCCAATGTTCGCGGCCGCGGGGGCGGAGGTTTCCCGGCCGGTATCAAATGGGAATCCGGCCGCAAAGCCACCAACTCACCCAAGTTCATCGTGTGCAATAGCCACGAGGGTGAACCGAATGTCTATAAGGATCGCCACCTGCATGAATGCGATCCGCATCGCGTGTTGGAAGGCATTCTCATTGCCTGCATCGCCTGCGGTGCCGAGCGTGGCTACAACTACCTTGGTGGTGAGTATCCGCTTGGCCTGCGCCGATTCCGCAAAGCCGTGGCCGATGCCGAGCGTCTTGGACTGATCGGCAAGGATGTGCTTGGCACTGGCAAGAACGTTGCCATTCGCGTGCGCACCGGTGGTGGTGCCTACATCTGCGGCGAAGCATCGGCGCTGATGTATTCGATCATGGGCGTGCGCGGCCAGCCACGCACAAAACCACCTCGATCGGTGGAAGAAGGCCTGTGGAAGCGTCCGACCGTTGCCAACAATACTGAGACCCTGGCGAACGTGCCCGATATCATCGTGCGCGGTGGCGACTGGTACGCCAGCCTGGGCACCGAGAAAAGCACCGGCACCAAACTGATGACCATGCAGGGTCCGAGCAAGCTGCACGGTGTGGTTGAGGTGGAAATGGGTGTCACCATGAACCACATCCTCAACGATATCTATGGCGGCATGCGCGAAGGCTATACGTTCAAGGGTATGCAAACCGGTGGCGCCTCCGCCGGCCCGATTACTGAAAACGCATTCGAACGGCCGATCGATTTCGATTCGCTCACCGATATCCATGGCATGCTCGGCTCTGGTGGTTGGGTACTGTTCGATGAGGGTGTGTGCGCCGTCGATATGGCGCGTTACCTCACCGCATTCAGCCGCTACGAAAGCTGCAGCAAATGTGTTCCCTGCCGACTTGGCAACCCGGCGTTGGTTGAGATCCTCGATCGCATTCGCTTTGGCCGCGGTTCGCTGGAGGATTTGGCGCTCATCCGGCGCACCAGCAAGCACATCATCGAGCTCAGCCTCTGCGGCCTCGGTCAGGTTGCCCCGGTACCGCTGGTGGCATTCCTTGATGTGTATGAAGAAGAGTTCCGCCAGCACATTGTTGATGGCCACTGCAAGACCGGCACCTGCCCAATCGCCGCACGACCGCACGTGGGCGCGGACCTGGCAACAGCCGCTGCAGACTAATCCAGCAAGAAAATAGCCGCCCGGAGATTGAATCGCCGGGTGGCTTTTGCGTGTTGGCTACTAGCCGAGATCGATTGACTGGCCAATGCCAAGCTCATATGCCTGCTTGACGGCGAACGCGGCTACGGACATATCCTGGACGGCATTACCAACTGATTTGAAGAAGGTCCATTCGTCTTCGCTGGTTCGGCCCGGGAATTCTCCCAGCACCATACCTCCCAGCTCGCCAGCAATGTCTTCCTCGCGCAGTGATCCGTTCTGAAGCGGGATAATAAGATCGCCGGCTTCGGCGAGCGCGTGCTCTTTCATATCCACAACCACCCTGGCCTGGCTGACAAAACCTTCGGGTGTTTCCTGCATTTCAGGCGTAAATGCACCAACGCCACTGACATGCGTACCGGGCTTGACCCACGCAGGATCAAACACCGGTTGTTTGGAGGTGGTGGCGAGGCAGATGATATCGGCGCTGCGCACAGCATCCTCGGCATCGGTGGCAAACGAAAGCTTGGCGGCCAGTTCCGGCCAATCCTGCTCGATCGCCGTTCGGAACCGAGGGAAGGATGATTCGAATTTGTCGACCACGGTGATGCTGGTGATATCGCGCACGGCCGCAATTCCCGCCGCCTGGGTAACACCCTGGGCACCCCCACCAATCACCACCAAACTGTGGGCGTCTTCGCGACTCATATATTCCGCCGCTGCACCGGATACCGCGCCCGTGCGTAACTGCGTAAGGTAGGCCCCATTGAGGATGGCGGAAGGCACTCCAGTTTCGGGATCCACCAGGCACACCATCGCGCTGGTGACGGGAATGCCGCGCTCGCTATTTGATTGAAAGACAGACACCACCTTAAAGCCAAGCGCTTTCATATCGGGCAAATGGGCAGGCATCAGCAGGGTAACATCCTTGCCGGGGTCAACATCAAGGCCAAGCCGCAGCGGCACCTCGGCACGACCTTGATACAATTCCACGAAGGCGGATTTCACCAATTCGATGCATTGCTGCATGGTGAGAACCTGCCGAAGATCGTTTCGCGATAGAGCGAGCATGCTATGCCTCCTGGCCAATGGGGTTAACTCTTACAGGGAGTGTACGGGGTAGGAATGCACGCTATCAACCATCGTACGTACGCCAGAAAACGATGACTTTTTGTCCATATCGGTTAATTACGAAATTCTGTCCATTTATTAATAATCCGATGAATCCGTATCTTTTCCCGTAACTCCACCTTGCACAATACGCACGTACACAGTGTACTTTCGCTTCGTCCGGTCAGGAGTTGACCCCTAGACAAGGCACCACCCAATGGCTACAATCTTCACAACGGGAGAGAAGTAGGGGAAGCGAATGTCTGGCCATTATGAGATGGGGATCCATAAGCCAGCAAAGTCAGCCGCACGTCATCTCTCACCATACATATGTGAAGGCTCATACCTATGGCAGAGAAGAAGCGGCAGTGCGGAACATGCCGATTTTTCGCACAAACTGAATCCGGGCTCAATGGCAAATGCACTCATCCCAAACGGGACAGGGCCCATTTGGATTTGCTGCTTTTACGCCCAAATGAGCTCGGCTGCCGAACCCGATGGGGCACGAGCCTGTGGCAAGACCCAGCCGATGACCGTGACCCGGAATCACTGGATATCCCGCAGCAGCCCACCCTTCCCGAACCCGTTGCAGCGCAGCTGCATTTTGACGACGAAGTAACTTCTGTTTCCATCGCCGGCAGCAAAACTGCTCGTCCGTCATTCGAAGATGATGTTGTAGATTCCGGTGCGGTGTCGCCGGGTATGGGCTCGTGGAGCGATTCCCTGCAGGAAGAGCGCCGTCGGCTGTTGATGCATAGTAGCCAGGAAGCCTTGGCAGGCGCCCGCAAACGCCACATGGAAAAGCAATCCCGCCAGCGCCCCCTGATTCCCTTTGCCGATGAAGAAGCCGAAGCAACGCCACAGGACCCGAAGGAAGACGTTGCCGCAGCCGCGCCAACAACTGTGGCAGCCAGCGAATCGAGCTTCCCTCCCGATGACTTCGTCGAGGACGAACGAGTCTCCGATGACGACTCCCAGTCACACGACGATGAGTTGGTAGATGACGGCCTCAGGCCAGGCATTTCGCGTTCGCCGCGCGTTCGCAAGCTTATGCGAGATACAAAATCCCCAAAAGATCATAAGGCGATGGGTCTCGGCGCGCCCTCGGAAATGGCCGTCACTTCGCATAATCCTGAGCGACGCGAACAATGGAATTCCGTGCCGAGCATGACGCCAGGGTTCGAACTCCCCTTGATGGCCCCGGTAGAAAACCGGTCCCCACAAGGCTCCACGCTACGGGTTTCCGCCAGTGCGGCCCCAATGGCCTATACGCAAACACCCGCCCGGCCGGTATCGCAGGCCCGCGAGTTGATGAGCGAAGATCGATTGCGACAGGAGCGGGCCAGGCGTCATCTGATCGTGCCGATGGCCGAAAGCCACACGCCCAAACCGGATCCCCGGCCAACAACGAGTCCGGTGACAAATCGTCCCCGGTTGAACCACGTCGTGCCAGAACAGGCGGCTCCGGTTGAGCGACTAAAATCGAGTCCCCTGAGGGGTTATCACCCTGCGGTGAAAGCGGCGGCCGCCCGACATGCGGAGGAGACGGCACCCAGGTCACGAACATCGTCGTCCATGCTAAAGCGAGACGACCCCGTCCGGAATCGCCCTGCCGCTGGAGAGCACCGTGAAGTGACCAGGCAAACTGCACCATCACCGGTACAACACTCTCGACCGAATCCCTACCAGGGCGAAGGGCCTCGCCACTCCCGGCCGATGCGCCCGGAAGCGGCGAAGCAAGAACGCCGTCCCGAGCCCCAGCGACCGAAGGACACGACACCGTTTGTCGGTAGTACCATCGAAATTGCTCCCCAGGTACCCCGATGCTGTGGAACCTGCGCCAGCTTCCGTCCAAGCGGCGTGCCAGGCCGGGGATCGTGTGCAAACGAGTACGCGGGTCCCGTGCAACGCGTGGTGAATGAGCAGGACCTTGCATGCCAACACACCTTCGGGTGCTTCTGGTTGCCGGCTGATGAAGAGGTCTGGCTGGACGAGCTGACCGAGGATCGTGCCGCCACACCACGGGTGGATAGGATGATCGCCCGCCGCACACAGCGCAAGCCGGTTGTGCTTCCAGACCTGGAAGAACTGACCTCGTAGTATTTGACCTGTACGAACGTTCATTTTGACCAATGAGGCACAATTCAATCGCCGCGGCCCGGTAAAAGGAGTAGACTTCAGGAAGCATTAAGTGGTTGGCTGGAACCATTGTTGCGTGGGGTCATCATCGTCCGAAATTGCACACCTCCACATCAACATCCCGCCACGCCCCGTTGCTCACCAAACTTGACACCAGGAATCGTGCACCTACGCGCGCAGAGCTTCGGAGAATCCATGGCCAGTTTCGGAGAAACATTACGACAGGCCCGCGCCCACAAGAACGTTACCTTGCGTGAAGCAGAGGCCGATACCCGCATAAATCGTCATCACCTGGCTGCGCTGGAGGATGAGGATTTTGGGGCATTGCCGCCAAAAATCTATTCCCGTGGCATCGTGCGTAAATACGCCGATTACCTTGGCCTCGATGCAGGCAAGGTACTGGACATGTACCGCGAAGCCGATGGCAGCGCGCACGATGTAACCCCGGTTACGCATACACCCACCGAAATGCCACGCATGTGGGCACCCAACTTCGCAATTGTTGCGTTTGGTGTGGTGCTGTCGGCGATTGTGTTTGCGTGGGGATATAGTATCTGGCTCACACCCCAAACCACACTGGACGCCATGCCGACGGCCATTACGACCACGCTGGCCGCCACCCAAACATCCGACGAACCTCGCCCGACGGCTCCGGCAGCGCCAACTGCCGAGGTCACCGTGCCACCTGCCACAGAGGCACCAGTGGCGCAGCCTGGCGGTGACAATCAGGCGGGTGCCGAAACCGACACCAACTTGTTCCGGACAGGCATCGGTGTCACCGCAACCGCCGAGACGACCGTGAAGGTTCAGGTCGATGGCCAAATCGTCTTCGATGGTGTCCTCGGCGCTGGCAGCAGCACGGATATGTTTGTTGGCACCGACTTTGTTGTCACGACGGCCGACAATTCGGTTACGTACCTGATGAATAGTTGTGGCCAGACATCACAATCGCCAATGGAAACACCAACCCAGCAGTTCAGCGCTTCGGCGCGATCATGCCCGGTGCCAGAAGGCAACTAACCAATTTCGATAAACCAAGGGGAGAAACAAAAATCCCGGTCCAATGGACCGGGATTTTTGTTGGTTATCTGCTAGCCATTTACCTTGCGGGATCGACTCCCCGGCACAGCAATACCTATTGCGCGTGGGCGCACGCCGAAGACCGCCGGAGTGTGTGTGGAGACATCACCATCCAGCTGGATCGGCTGCGGCTTGTCGCTTTCGATGCGAACTGTGCGCGCCTTGCGCTGGATGACGTATGGTGAATCGCGGAACACTGCCAGCGGATTGGCAGCCTGGGCCACTACCATCGCCAACTCGTGCGCCTTGGTAGCGGTGACAATCACAACATCCAACTCACCATCATCGGACCGAATCGAGTTATCGATCTTGAAAGAGGAACTGATAATCGATGATCCATTGGCAATCAGAACCAGCGGAGACAGCACCGAGTGCTCTTCATCGTCGATCGTGATGCGATATCGCTTTGATCCGTCCCATACGGCCTTCATCGCCGCCGGCACATAGGCCATCCAGCCGATGCGCCGCTTCAGCGATTCGTCGGTATTGTCGAAAATCCTGCTATCAATTCCGGTACCGGCCATGTGCAGGAAGTACCGATCGTTGCAGGTGCCCACATCCATTTCGTGGATATCAAAGGGCCCCAAAGCCAACGCTGCTGCTGAAGAAATGCCGGAAGGAATGCCCAACTCCTGCGAGATGATGTTGGTGGATCCTGCCGGAATAATGCCCAGCGGAATCTTGCGGCCATCGAGCGCGGCAGCTACCTCGGATACCGTACCGTCACCACCGCAGGCGATGACACCATCGGCATCGGCCGTCACACTCCTGGCGAGTTCCTCAGTGGAAATATCTTTCCGAGTTTCGTGAATACGAAGATTCACGCCGTCGGGAACCCACTGCCCAAGGGCAGCGCGGATCTGCATATGGTCCGTGCGGGTATTGGGATTGATCAGCACCACCACAGTATCGCCATTGACGTACCGGCGTTTCCACTGATGTTCAGTCATGGTCAAAGCCCCCGGCTACAGGCGCTAGGCGACTTCTTCATCAGGCCCGAAAATACGATCCACGAGCTCGTTGGCGAGCCACGTAGCGGCGGCGGTGAGAATTAACCCCAAAATTCCGCGTGCGACATTCTTGATCATCGTTTTGCTCCTCAGGTTGCCATTACTACCGGATACCTTCTGATTGTAGCCGCAAGCACAGGAGCTTGCGTTATGGCCGCGGCGATGTAGCCATCAGCCCTAACGGAAACAGGATGACAATAGCCTGCATCAGTAAGTCCACCATTGTGAAAGGACCGAGCAACTGATGGCCGAAACCAGGCACCCGTGCCAGGGCGTCGGTAAACAGGGCTGTTGATCCGAAGACGATGCGGCCAATCCAGACCCGATCGGTGACCCCAAGCAAGAGAATGATTGTCCGCACGACGACGATGGTTGCACCCACCGCGTAGACCACCAACATCACTTCCAGTGCAACCTTGTTGCGCGCTTCAGCCACTCGCCGACGCTGTTGCGGGTGCTGGATCAACGAAGTTCTCCAGTGTCGCGCAAGGTGGCAACACGAGCGATGATCTCGCTGGCGAGGGCGTCCTTCCCCATTTCCGCCAACTGCTCGGGTGGCCGTGACCCCCTGGAAATGATTGTGGCCCGGGACACCTGCGAGCCGATGGTGGCAACCGCATCGTTAGCGATCATCAGGTCCAGCCCCTTGCTGGCCAGCTTGGTTTGCGCATTCTGGATGAGATCGTCGGTTTCCGCGGCAAAGCCGACCTTAATCAGCCCGTCGGTGTTCACCGAGGCGATAATATCGGGATTTTTCACCAGATCGATCGTCTGGACGTCGATCCCATCCTGTTTCTTGATCTTGGATGTTGCAGCCGAGGCTGGCCGAAAGTCGGCTACGGCTGCCGCCATTATCAGCACATCGGCATCGGTGACGGCTCGATGAACCGCAGCATGCATCTCCAGGGCAGATGTCACCCGCTCTACGCTCACACCCGCGGGCTCGATTGTGACCGTTGGCCCGAGGATGAGGTGGACGATAGCGCCGGCATCAATTGCGGCCAACGCCAGGGCTATCCCCATGGTGCCGCTGGAGCCGTTGCCGATAAATCGCACCGGATCAATCGCCTCGTGGGTACCACCCGCGGTGATGACCACCCTGTTACCGCTGAGCGGCCCCCCTGCCCCGATAATTCTGCGGACCTCCACGAGGATGCGATCGACGTTTGCCAACCGGCCATCGCCGTGTGCACCGGAGGCAAGCCTGCCGGCCTCCGGTTCGATAATGTGGGCACCGCGTTCGACCATCGTGGCCAGGTTGGCCTGCGTGGCGGAATGGTGCCACATGTGATGCTCCATTGCGGGTGCTATGAGGAGCGGGGCCGTCGTGGCCAGGAGAACTGCCCCGAGCATATCGTCTGCAAGGCCATATGCCATCCTCGCGATGGTATTGGCCGTAGCGGGCGCGATGATAACAACATCGGCGGTAGCAGCCAGCGTGACATGCCCGGCGTCATCGCCCTCCCATCCCTCGAACACCGAAGAGTAGACAGGATTACGGGTGAGGGCCTGGAACGTGAGCGGCTGCATAAACTCCCTGGCCGCATCGGACATCACCACATGGACATCGGCACCAAGCTGCACAAGCTTGCTGGTGAGGTCGGCTGCCTTGTATGCAGCGATACCCCCGGTAACCCCAAGGATGATTCGTTTGCCAGTCAGGGGTTCATGCATGCGCGATATCCTTCAGCGCGGAGACAACCTGCTCGATATGCATATCCGTAATTTCGTAATGAGTCACCATCCGGATCCCGCGAGACCCCATATTTGAGGCGAGCACATTGCGTTCTTTCAGCGCAGCGATCACCTCTTCCTGGTTGCGGATCGTTTTGAAGATGACGAGGTTGGTCTGCACCGTATCGAGGTTGATGGTATAGGCCGGATATTCGGCAATCGTCTCGGCAATCACACGTGCGCGGATATGATCCTCCGGCAGGCGATCGACCATTTCGTTCAGGCCAACCAGCGCCGGTGCGGCCAGCACACCGGACTGACGCATAGCACCGCCGAGCAACTTGCGCTGGTAACGCACGCTCTCGATAAAGGCTGCATCACCGACCACCATCGAACCGACTGGTGCCGCCAATCCCTTGGAAAAGCAAAACTGCACCGAGGTGGCATGGGCCGCGATTGCACTGGCAGGAACTCCGAGATACGCGGCCGCATTGAATATCCGGGCCCCATCCATATGCACGGGCAGACCGTGGTTGTTGGCAACTGCCTTCAGCTCCGCCAGGTAATCAAGTGATAGCACTGTGCCACCACAGCGATTGTGTGTGTTCTCGATGGCGATGGCCGCGGTAGCGGAAGACCCGGGGAAACGCGGATTGATCATTGCCTCAACAAGGTCGAGCGGCAGGGTGCCATCGCTACTGGTGGGGACGGTACGTGGCGTGATCCCCCCGACCGCAGCAGCACCGGATGCCTCGTACCAGACGATGTGGCTTTGATCGCCAACGATGATCTCGTCGCCCCGACCACAATGCGCCAACATGCTGGAAAGATTGCCCATAATCCCACTCGGCATGAACACGGCGGCATCTTTCCCCATGAGCTCGGCACTACGTCGCTCGAGTTCGTTCACTGTGGGGTCTTCGCCATTTTGGTCATCCCCCACTACTGCCTCGGCCATTGCCGCCCGCATTGCTGGCGTGGGACGGGTGACCGTATCGGAGCGGAGATCGATAAATCCATCGGTTGCGGAGGTGGAAAAGTTCATGCGTGTGCTTTCTACAACAGTGCGTTTTGGCCATCATATCCGGCAGGATCGATAACGGGTTCTTCAGTTGGCGCGGTATTGGTGGGATTGGGCTCGATTGGTTCAATCACTGCCGGCGCATCCGTAGGATTGCCTTGGGCAGGAGGGGCCTCGGTAGGCGCCTCCACCGGCGGGTTCGTTGGTAGTGCAGTCGGAACTTCAGTCTCGGTTGGGACTTCGATCGGCAGCTCGGTGGGTTGAACAGTCGATGGCTCAATCGGAACTTCCGTTGGGGCTACAGCCGGTGCATCGGTTGGGGCAACCTCCGGCGTTGGCGTCACATCACTATCTTGCGATCGAAAGATCGAGGGCATCCCCAGGTTGAACCCGTCACCATCCAGCATCTGGGTCGCACCCCAGAACACTACTCCCAGCGCACCAATCAACAGCAATGCCACCAACGTCTTGAAGGCACCATTGAGGCCAGCTCCCGCGTCTTGATCGTATGGGGTGGCTTGAGCGTAGGCCGGTGGAGGCATAGGAGGTGCCATGCCCGGCTGGGCCTGGATTAAGGTGGTTGTTTGCGACGAGCCATTCGTGGCCGCAGCGGAGAGGGCCTGTCCTACTGCCTGTTTCATCGCCCGGGCGCTGCCGAAGCGGCGTGCTGGTATTTTTGCGAGGCTCTGGGCAATGACGGAATCGATTGCTGGCGTGAGGCCGCGTTCTGGCAGCCGCGTACTCGGCGGAATCAACTGGCCATTGATATGCTGCAACATGGTTTCCCGGCTGGAGCTGCCGACAAATGGCAAAGTGCCGGTAAGCATCTCGTACAGCATCACACCCGTGGCGTACAAATCGGCAGCCGGCGTCAATGGCAGCCCCTGAGCCTGCTCCGGCGCCATGTAGTCCACGGTGCCGATCGTGAGGCCCTCGCCGGTCAAGCCAGATGTGCTCTGCACATCGGCCACACCGAAATCGGTAACGCGGGCAATGCCATCCTTCCCGATCAATACGTTCTGCGGCTTGATATCGCGGTGAACAATGCCGGCCGCATGGATTGCCTGCAGGCCATCGAGCACATTGCCGATGATGCTGCGCACATCGCGTACGGGCAAGGGTGCGGAGTGCTGAATGAGCGATTTCAAATCCTCGCCATCGATGTACTGCATCACGATGTAGAGCGTGCCATCTTGCTGGCCAAAATCGTAGACGTCCACGACATTCGCCTGCCGCACCGACGCAGCCACACGGGCCTCGGATCGGAAGCGCTCCACGAACACGTTATCGCTGGCGAGGTGGCCGTGAAGCAACTTGATCGCCACTGGCCGATCGAGCCGCAGGTCCCAACCTCGCCAGGTGGTGGCGTGCGCACCTTCACCGATGGGCGCATCCACGCGGTACCGCTCGGCAAAAATACGAGGCTGGTTGTTATTGGGAGCCTGGGGCACGTAGTTGATCCTGCTGACAAAAGCGCGACAAATCTCCGTTCATGATAGTACGGTTGCGCCGGTTCGGTAGCTCTGCGATGCTGACGCAGGAGGAACCGAATGAAACGTAGCAGCATACCGCTGGATCCATTTACCCGGAATGTGCTGCTGTGGATGTGTGTGTTGATTTCGGCGAACCAGCTTTCGTTCAGTGCCAATACCCCCGTGATTGCCCAATATGCCGAAAGCTTTGGCGTCAGCATGACTGCCATTGGTTTCACGTTTGCCATCTATGGCCTGGCCCGTTTGATCCTGAATATCCCGGCCGGTAATGCAGCGGAACGATTAGGCCGCAAACAGGCGCTCGCCATTGGTGGTTCGCTCACCGCCATCAGTTCGATAGGCTGCGCGCTGGCCCCGAACTACGAGCTGTTCCTCACCGCCCGATTTGTGGGCGGTGGTGGCGCGGCATTTGTGCTCACTGGCGGACAAATCGTGCTGGCCGACATCGCCAAACCGGAGAATCGCGGCCGGTTGATGGGTGTCTACCAGGGCGTATTCCTGATGACCGCCGGGCTCGGTGCAATTCCCGGCGGATGGCTGGCTACCAATTACGGCATCGCCTCACCGTTTTGGGCATCAGCAGCACTGGCTGCGCTTGTAACCGCGATCGCCCTGACGTTCATGCCAGAAACACGCGGTTACGCCAACAATGCATCGTTGGCGGAAGCAAACTCCGATCCGCTGAACTTTCGCCAGCAATTGCATGTGCTTGTGCGCAGTCGCGGGCTCCTGCTCATTAGCCTCATCGGCTTGACAGCGGCATTTGCGCGTACGGGTGGATTATTCAATGTGATCCCGCTCATGGCAGAGAACGATCTCGGACTGAATCCAACCCAGATCGGGTTTGGACTGGGCATGATCAGCATCGTCAGCCTGCTCTTCGTCTGGCCCAGCGGTGTGCTGGTTGATACCATCGGCCGCAAGCCGGTGCTGGTGCCAGCCACGCTGTTTTCCGGAATCGGATTTCTCTTCTTCTACTGGGCCACTGATTTCCGCTCGTTCCTGATCGCATGTTTCATCTGGTCGTGCGCGGGGGGATTCTCTGGCGGAGCGCCGGCTGCGTACGCTGCCGACATGGCCCCTTACGGGATGAATGCCGCCGCAATGGGCTTATACCGGGCTTTGATGGATGTTGGATATGTGGCCGGCCCGTTGGCCATTGGGCTGATGTCTGATGTTTGGGGCGTACGCACCGCACTGCTGGTGACAGCGGGACTCATTTTGTGCACTACCATCCTGTTTGCATTACTCGCGCCCGAATCGCACCATCGCCAGGCGCGTGTCACCGCGGCTAAACCAGCCCCCTGAGTTCGTGCTTGCGAGCACGCTTCGCGGCCTTCTTGCGCTTCATCGGCAAGGAGAATGTGAACTCCGATCCTTCGCCCGGGCTGCTAGTTACCGAAATGTTGCCCCCGTGCAAACGCACGATGTTTTGGGCAATCGCCAAACCGAGGCCCGTCCCTTCCGATCGCCGTGCCTTGTCCGACTTGTAGAACCGTTCGAACAAGCGCGATTGCTCGTCCTCCGGAATGCCGATACCAGTGTCCTTGAGGCAGACATAGACGGTGTTCTTCTCTCGCCAGGCGCGAAGGTAGAGCTTGCCGCCCGATGGGGTGAATTTAATCGCGTTGTGGATGAGGTTGATCAATACCTGTTCGATGCGACCTACATCAATCGCCAT
>DJVD01000039.1:2071-12546 GCA_002440805.1 Chloroflexi bacterium UBA6265 | reverse complement strand
AGGCGGGTGGCTCCGTGCGCCACTACTTCGCCAATATCTACATACTCGAGCCGCAACGGGGTTCGACCAGCTTCGAGCCTTGCGAAATCAAGCAAATCCTCGACCAACGTATTGAGACGATCGATCTCGCCGACGATGCGACCAAGGAATTCCATCGCAATCTCGGGCTCGTCCACTGCGCCGGCCTCGAGTGTTTCCACCAGCGCCCGGATTGACGTCAGTGGGGTGCGCAGTTCGTGGGAAACATTGGCTACGAATTCGCGGCGCACCGTTTCCAGGCGACGCACCTCGGTAACATCACGGAGCATCACCAGGCCGAGCCGCTGCTGGGATCCATCTACCACGCGGGCCAGCACCTGGATCACCTGATGCTCCACACCGTGATCCACTACCGCTGACGGCTTGTCCTTGCCATCAAAGGCGCTGTTGAGCACCCGCGCCATTTCATAATCGCGTGTGGCCTGCACAAACGGCTTGCCGAACGCCTCTTCCTCGGTGAGGCCCAGCATATCTTCGGCAGCAGGATTGAGGCGCAGAACGAGACCATCCTCATCCGTCAGCACCACGCCATCGATCAACCCTTCCATGACGGATTCGAGGCGCAGGCTGGTTTGCTCCTGGCGCTCACTAACATCCGCCAAACGATCGGCCATGCGATTGAAGGCTCGACCGACATTNNGCCGGCGAAATACCAACTTGCTGCGATTGTGGCGAGAATTGACACGATCACTGCCAGGGCAATCGCATTCTGGGTGGAGGATACGGCAGCCTGAATCTCGGTGGTGTGAACCGACAGGCGCATAAGCAGGCCGTCGGAACCGGGAACCGGCACGGCTACATAGAGGGCGTTGAAATCGGTGGAATCACTGGTGCGGCGATCAGTTCCATACCCATCGGCGCGGGCTTGCACAACCTCGGGGCGGAGATTGTGGTTTTCCAGTTCCGCAGCATTGGCGTCGGAATCGGCCAATACCACCCCGTCGGCGTCGATCAGTGTCACACGTGTATTGGAAAGTTCCGCCAGGTGATCGACCATCGCCTGCGGGTCGGATCTCGCCTGATCGCCCAGTTCGGAGACGGTGAAGGCGGCGATATCAGCCTGCGAGCGCAAATCGTCTCGCAGGTTTGCCAGCTGGGTATTTTCGGCAACACTACCGAGAAAGAAGTACAGGAACACGAGAATTGAAACGGACAGCGCCATGAACGGTAGCGCCACCCGAACCCGCAATGACCTGGGCCACAGCAACTGCAATCGACGAAGTTGGTTCATCATGCTGCGCCGTTACTGGCAACAAGGCGGTAGCCGCTACCCCGCACCGTAATCAACATCTTGGGGGCGGCAGGCACCTCCTCCAACTTCAACCGCAGCCAGCGCATGTGCACATCGACGGTACGGGTATCCACCCGATGTTCATAGCCCCAGACTTCGCGTAACAACGCCTCGCGACTCATCACCACTCCGGGATGTCGGGCGAAATACACAAGCAAATCGAACTCCTTGGGATTAAGATCGATGTCCTTGACGCCCTTGGTAACCGTGCGGCTGGCAACATCGATCGCGAGGCTGCCCACACGCAATATCGACCCGTCCTGCTCGGCTTCACGTGCAGGCGGGCGTTCCTGGGTTTGGGGGGAATTGTCCATTTCTACCCGTCGCACAATCGCACGAATCCGGGCGAGAAGCTCGCGCATGGCGAAAGGTTTGGTGATGTAATCGTCGGCGCCGATTTCGAGTCCGACCACGCGGTCGATTTCATCGCCCTTGGCGGAGAGCATCAGCACGGGGACATTTGAATCCGCCCGCAGGCGCCGCAACACTTCCAGGCCATCGATACCCGGCAGCATGATATCCAGCACAACCACGTCGGGATTGAGGCGCGCGAGTTCAATGGCTTCATGTCCTGTGGCAGCGGCGAGGATATCGAAACCCTCGCGGCGGAGGGTGAACGCGATGGCATCGCGGATATTCTCTTCGTCATCGACGATGAGGACTGTGGGACGTTGGGATTCTGCCATCAAGCCAGCCTTCCTGTACCAGGTGGATTCGAACCCCTGTACGGAAATGAATTATAGAGGATCGCCCATCCGCGACACCCTAGGACTGGTGCGGAAATCCGTGAACAAATTGCACCAGCCGGGCGAGTTGATCGGGATCGGTTTCCGGATTGATGCCGTGCCCAAGATTGAAAATGTGCCCGTTGCGGCCACCGGCCTGCTCGAGGATTTCCTGGGCCTGGTTTTCCACCACCGGCCAGGGGGCGAAGAGCATTGCTGGATCGAGGTTGCCCTGAATCCCCTTGTCCTCGCCAATTATTGCCCAGGCATCTTCGAGGCGAATGCGCCAATCCACGCTCACCATGTTCGGGTTGGCATCGCGGATGGCACCAAGCAGGTGGTTTGTGCCCGTGCTGAAGTGGATGGATGGAGCCTGCCCACGCAACGCATCGAAAATGCGGGCGGTGTAGGGCAGCACATGCTGGCGATAGCTTTGCTCATCGACCAGTCCCAGCCAACTGTCGAACAGCTGCACCACATCGGCGCCGGCCCTGACCTGACCCTGCACATAGAGTTCCGTTACGCGGGTAATCTTGTCCATCAGTGCCGCCCAGATTTCCGGGGCACCGTACATCATCGCCTTCGCCCGGGGGTATTCCTTGGTGGGCTTGCCATCAACCAGGTAGCAGGCCAGCGTCCACGGGGCACCGGCAAATCCAAGCACTGCAGCACGATCGCCCAGTTGTGAACGGAGCATCGTCAATGCTTCCAATACGTAAGGAGTGCCCTCTTCCGGCCCCACCACGCGCAGCGCTTCGACATCGGCCATGGTGCGCACAGGATGCGCGATCACCGGACCTACTCCCGGCTTGATCTCGAAATCAACTCCCATCCCCTCCAGCGGCAACATGATATCGGCGAACAACACCGCGCCATCCACGCCAAAGCGGTCCACTGGCATAAGCGTTGCTTCCACCGCCAACTCCGGTGTGTGGGCAAGTTCAATAAACGAGTGCTTCTTGCGCAGTTCTCGATATTCGGGCAGGCAGCGACCTGCCTGACGCATGAACCACACCGGCGTGGTATCTACCGGTTTCAGGTTGGCGGCGGCCAGGAAGCGATCGCGACCGGTCATTTCGGCAATAGTCATCTAGATCTGCTCCTCATTGAGCCATCGGGCTACATCTTTGGCGTGATAGGTAATGATGCGATCGGCGCCGGCGCGCTTGAAGCCAAGCATGGTCTCCAGCGTGATGCGCTGCTCATCAATCCAGCCGCGCTCGGCGGCAGCCTTGATCATGGCAAACTCGCCAGAGACGTTGTAGGCCACAACCGGCACCTGGGTGCGATCCCTGGCACCGCGAATGATGTCCATGTAGGCTAACGCCGGTTTGACGATGATGGCATCGGCACCCTCGGCGATATCGATATCGATCTCCCGCATCGCTTCCCGGCTGTTGGCAGCATCCATCTGGTGTGTGCGGCGGTCGCCAAACGCGGGAGTGCTCTCGGCCGCCTCACGAAAAGGCCCGTAATAGCCACTGGCGTACTTGGCGGCGTAACTCATGACCGGGGTGTTCTCGAAGCCTGCCCCATCCAGTGCTGTGCGCAGGGCGGCCACTCGGCCGTCCATCATATCGCTGGGAGCAACGATATCGGCACCCGCGCGCGCATGACTCACGGCTGTGCGTGCCAGCACCGGCAGTGTGAGGTCGTTATCCACCACATCGCCCACCAAAATGCCGCAGTGACCATGACTGGTGTACTCGCAGGCACACACATCGGTAATCACCAGCATCCCGGGTGCGTGCGATTTAATGATCCGGATCGCCTGCTGGACGATGCCATCGTCGTCATACGCGCCAGTAGCCTGGTCATCTTTCTCTTTCGGAATGCCGAACAGCAGCACTGCCCGGATGCCGAGTTGGGTTAGCTCATCGAGTTCGGCCGGCAGGTTGTCAGGCGAGAGTTGATACTGGCCGGGCATCGAACTGATCTCGTTGCGAATGCCTTCGCCTTCCATGATAAAAAGCGGGTAAATCAAATCGGCGACACGCAAGTGATGCTCGCGCGAGAAATCACGCAGGGCGGGTGACTGACGCAAGCGTCGAGTGCGAATGAATGTCATGAGGGCTCCTGTCCACCGAAGTAACGCGAAAGGGTTTCGATCAGGCCGGAGACAGTCGAGTCGCCTGCGGTGGCGTGTACCGGCAGTCCGTGCCGGGTCATGGCATCGGCAGTTGTGGGGCCGATGGCGATCATGGCCGCGCCGCTGAGTGCGGGCAGATCCGCGCCAACGAGTTCCACAAATGCCGCCACCGAACTTGGCGAAGCAAATGTGACGGCTTCCATGTGACCGGCGGCGATGTCGTCTCGCAGGGTGTCCGGCATCCCCGTCACGGGCGTATTGCGATAGCCGGTCAGTACCGTGAGTTCTACTCCCGCAGCGGCCAGCAAATCGGTGAGCTCGCTACGGGCAATATCGCTTAATACGCATACGATGTGTTTATCCGCGACGCCGATTGCGATCATCTGGCTGGCGAGTTGGGCAGCACCGGGGCCATCAGCGACCAGCGTCGGTTCCACACCGGCTGCGCGAATGGCGGCGGCTGTTGCCTCTCCTACTGCCGCTAAGGGTGCATTCACGGCGTTCCAGTCAAGCGCGGCAACGGCATGCTTACTGGTCAGCACCAGCCAATCCACTTTATCGGGCAACACCACGGGCACGGTTTCGATTTCCACTGTTTGTAATGCATCAACCTGGGCACCGATATGCGCCAACCGGCCTTGCAATGCATCGAGGTGTGATGCCGAACCTGTAATGAGGATACGACGATCGTGCAGCGGCCGTTCCAGCGCCACGCTCGTCCATTTGGGGAGAACGGCGCGCATCATCTCATCGGCGGCAGCGAATGCGCTGTCGATGGCCCTTTCCGCGGGCCACTCGGCATACATGCGTTCAAGGCGGGAACCGTCATCCGACCCCAGCATGCCCCAAAAGCGCACCGTCGCAATGCCATGCATGCGCTCGAGCCTGGCGTGGGCACCAATCGGGGTACTACAGCCTCCCCCAACTCCGCGCAGGAATGCGCGTTCCACCATCACTGCGGTGCGGATATCGGCGTCATCGAGCATTCCCACGGCCTGCCAGGCAGGATCGGGATCGATCCGAGCCTCAATCGCCAGTGCGCCTTGCCCTGGAGCCGGACAGCTCACCTCCACCGGCAGCAGGGTGGTGATCTGGGCATCCCAGCCCATCCGCTTCAAACCAGCCGCGGCGAGGATGACGGCATCGAACTCGTCGGATAATCCCTTACGCAGGCGGGTATCGATGTTGCCGCGCAATTCACGAATCTGGGCATCGGGACGCACTTGCAGGATCTGCGCCGACCGCCGCCGACTTGATGTACCGATTATCGGATTTGCCGGCAACTCCTCCAGGCCCACGCCATGACGGGAGATGAGTGCATCGCGCGCATCCTCGCGTTGCGGGAACGCCGCAATTGCGATGCCGTGTGGAGCCAGGCTGGGGAGATCTTTGGTGGAATGCACGGCGAGATCGATCTGGTTGGCCAGCATTCGCTGTTGCAGCGCCGACGTAAAGACGCCGCGACCACCGATCTGACGCAGCGAACTGTGTTTATCGAGATCGCCTTCGGGCTTGATGATCACCAGCTCGGTGGCGATACCAGGCTGTTGGGTGGTGAGCAAATCCTGAACGGTGCGGGCCTGCCAGAGGGCAAGGGCACTCCCTCGAGTTCCGATGCGAAGCAACGATGGGGTTGAACGAGGCACGGTGGCTCCAGTTGAATCCGGTGATGCCGGCACCGTCGCCGCCATCTCACGCTATGTAGTCTAGGTAACCGCGTGTCGGGATTCCAATGGTTGACGTGTTTTCTATAATAGAAGTTGACCACCCAATCGGAACCTGCCGGGAAGGGGTGGTCTCCACCAACGAAGGAAGGACCACCCAATGAAGGGCTTTCACGGCAATATCGAGCAACTTTCGCTTGATAACGACACGTTCCGCACTGTTCTTTACACGGGCAAGCACCTGCAGCTTGTCGTGATGAGCATTCCGGTAGGCGGCGAAATCGGCCAGGAGGTGCACGACGAGAATGACCAGTTCATTCGGATTGAGCAGGGCACTGGCAAGGCCATCATCGACGGTAACGAGTACGAGCTGGCCGATGGCGATGTGGTGTTGATCCCACAAGGCGCCGAGCACAACGTGCTGAATACCTCCCGAGACACGGTGCTGAAGCTGTACACGCTGTATGGACCATCTCACCATGAGGACGGCACGGTTCAGGCCACCAAGGAAGAAGCCGACGCCGACGATGAGCATTTCGACGGCAAAACCACCGAGTAACACCACAACGGGAACCGGGTAGCCATCCCCGGTTCCTGTGCTATAATCGAGTGTCTCGAGCGCAATCGCGCTCACTTTTGTGTGCATTAGTGCGGCAATATGATTTGATTCTGGCGAATGAAACGGGCACCCTCTCGCAAGTACGGTGTCGGCCACGAATCACCTAATTTGAACGTGCTGATCGAAAATAAGGGCAGGTTTAGAGTAGATGAGCGAACAGACGAAATACGCCGTCATCGAAACCGGTGGCAAGCAGTATCGAGTAAGCGAGGGTGACAAGATCACCGTCGAGCGCCTCGCGGTAGATGCTGGCAGCGATGTCACCATCGATCGAGTACTGCTGCTGGGTGGCGACGGNNCCGAACACAACCGCGGCAAGAAGATCGAAGTATTCAAGTACAAGGCCAAGAAGCGTTATCGCCGCCATACCGGCCACCGACAAGAGCAGACCCGACTGACCATCACTGGTATCAACGGCTAGGCATCACTGCCGGTTTAGAGAGGACACACAATCATGGCTCATAAGAAGGGTGGCGGTTCTACACGTAACGGCCGCGATTCACAATCCAAGCGCCTGGGCGTTAAGCGCTCCGATGGCGAATTNNATGGCACATAAGAAAGCAGGCGGTTCTTCGCGCAACGGGCGCGACTCCGCGGGCCGCCGTCTCGGCGTGAAGAAGTTCGGCGGCGAGCGCGTCATTCCGGGCCACATCCTGGTCCGTCAGCGCGGCACCAAGTTCCACCCCGGCGCCAATGTCGGCATCGGCAAGGACCACACCATCTTCTCCATGATCGATGGCGTGGTGCGATTCGAAACCATTTCTCGCCAGAAGCAGCGCATCAGCGTGTACCCTGCCGATGTCTACCCCATTGGCGGCGCCAAGCAACTTATCACCGAGACAGCGGAAGTCGCCGCTGCCGACTAGACCTGGCTTAAACCAGTACAACGGAGAATTCACTCATGAAGCCGGGAATCCACCCGAATTACGTTGAAACCACAGTGATCTGCTCCTGTGGCAACACTTTCCAGACACGCGGTACCAAAAAGGAACTGCGCGTTGACCTTTGCAATGTTTGCCACCCGTTCTACACCGGTGAGCAGCGCATTGTTGATACCGCCGGCCAGGTCGAGCGCTTCACCAAGCGCATGGAGGCTGCGGCCGCCACTGCTGGCGTGAAGACCAAGAAGCAGAAGCGACAGGACGAGCTGGCTGCCCTCCGCGCCCAGAAGGACGCTGAAGCCGCCGCCGTACGCGAATCCGCTGCTGCCGAAGAGCGCGCCAAGCGACGTGCCGAGCGCGAGAAGCGCGAAGCCGAAGAAGCTGCCCGTGCCGAGCGCCAGGCTGCTGCCGAAGCTGCCGCTGCCCGCAAGGCCGAGAAGGCTGCTCCTCCGGTCCAGGCTGAAGCCGCTGCTCCTGCAGAAGCCGAAGCTGCATGGTCGGAAACCGAAACCGCTCCAGAAGCCGACGCCGAGTAACATCGCGTAACGGCAAACACCCCGAGGTCTTGTGCCTCGGGGTGTTTCTGTTTTTCCGTCTCAATCCCTCAGTCGTCCAGTGGGAAAAGTGCCAATGGGGTGCTTCCCGTCCGAACAGGCTCGGCCGCTCTCGGGTGTTCATCGAGGAAGGTAGCCTGCTTTAGGCTGTGCTCCTCGTGATGAACGAACCGCACGAAACGCATCACCAATTCCTGGCCATTGTCAGAAACATCGCGGAACAACTGCAGCATGCGACGTTCTTCTTCGGATTCCTTGGGAATGAGCGCCTTGTCGATCAGGCCGCTGGCTTTCATCAAATCGGATCGGGATGCACCCAGGGCACCGGCCAATTTGTCGAGCGTGTTGAGGCTTGGCTCACTGCCGCGGCCTCGTTCGATATCGCAGACATAGCTGCGACTCAACCCCGCGGCATCGGCCAACTCCCGCTGACTCATCCCCTGCTGCAAACGCGTGGCTCGAACCCATACGCCGAGCAGCGATCCGACAGATGGCACGGGCGATGCGGATTTCGGGGGACGAATGCGAGCCATAGGGGCTACCTCGAGGTGATGCTACGAATTACTTTCCTTCAGCATACGACAGTTGTGACGTTTCTGCCGTACTTTCTGGGCCGATATTCCGCACCAAAGGGACGCTGGCCACGTACAAAGGGCGAGTTTGGTATTTGAGAACCCGGCCTTCATACTACAGGGGCACAGCCCACAAGGGTGGGACGATCGGCTGAGGGACCTAACATCTAATGGCAAAACGCTACGCAATTATCGGTGATGTGATCGCTGAATCGATCCATGGCCAGATCGTGCCAGGTGGCAGTGGTGCCATCGCCCTGGCGTTGCGAGATCTCGATGGTGACGTTACCCTCCGTAGCCGGATAGGGACTGATCCTGCCGGCGACGCAGTGTTGGGCGCCCTCAAGGCCGCTCGGATCCATCCAAAGAACATCGACCGGGTCGAAGGAACAACCTGTCGCCAGACCCGAAACGACGATGGCACCATCACCGACTGGCACGAAGGTGTGCTGATGACCAAGGGAGGCGTGATGGATATCTACGCCCTTTTCGGCCACCATGCACTTGTGCTCGAGTTGCTCGATCAACCGCTGCGCCGTTTCCTGATTGACCTTCCCGCCCATACCGATGGCAACGTGCGCATGCTCACGACACTTGGTCACCTCGACCACCTGCCACCAGACGGGGAGGAACTCGACGTGGCCATGCGCTGCGACACCATTGTTGGCACAGAGGAACAGTTCGCCAGTCTCACTGGCGAAGCCCGAGCCAGCGATGCGCTCGGCCTGATTTTCGAGCGAATGCCTCTCACCCACCTTCGCGCCGCAGTGGCCATCACATCCGGAGGCTTAGAGATCATCGCCCGCGACACGCGCGTGCTCAAACCCGTGCGCGATGCCATCCCGAACCTGCTGGTGCCGCAGGTTGTGGCCGGAATCGCCTGGGCGATGGCCAATCACGCCGAGTGGGACCTGGCGGCTACGATTGCGCTCGATCCCGCCGCAGCGGAGTAGCCGATGCAAACGTTGGGGCTCACCATGCCGGACAGGCGCCAGCAACTCACCGCCCAGGTGAAAATGCTGGCCGCGCGCAACGGGCTCAGCGTGACTGCGATTACGTCCGCCGAGCCGTTCGAAGGCCTTGGCGATTTCCTCGAACAGCATATCGAGGCTGGTCACACCAAAGGCATGGAGTGGTTTACAGTCGATCGCGCCCACTTCTCCAGCGATGTGCGCAACCTGCATCCAACGGCAACATCGATTATTAGCTTCGGACTGGCCTACTGGAGCGGGCCGGTTGAGAAACCGGATGATGGCGTACAACGGGGGCGAATCAGCCGGTATGCGTGGGGTCGGGATTACCATCGTGTGCTCAAGCGTCGCATCAAGTCGCTTCATGCCGATTTGGAACAACATCTCGGGCAGACGCTGGATGTCCGCATTCTGGTGGATACAGCCCGCATCGTTGAGCGCGCGGTTGCGGCCCGTGCCGGTTTGGGGTGGTTCGGCAAGCACGCCAACCTGATCGTGCCCGGCAATGGTAGTTGGGTGATGTTGGGGGAGATGATTACCGAGCTCGATCTCCAGCCCGATGAGCCCCTGACCAAGAACTGCGGTAGCTGCACGATCTGCATCGACAATTGCCCCACGAACGCAATCGTCGATGCCTACACCATTCACGCCCCAAAATGCATCAGCTTCCTCACTATTGAAGAGCGCGGATCAATTCCACATGACCTGAGGCCGCTGATGGGCGATTGGGTGTACGGCTGCGATGTGTGTCAAAACGTATGCCCCTACACCGCTGCTGCAAAACCAGTGGATGAGCCGGAGATGCAGCCGGCCAGCCTGAATAACCAGTTCCCGGATTTGCATTGGTTGTTGACGATGACCGATGCGGAATTCGGAGCCACCTACTTTGGCACACCGGTACCCCGCACGAAACGGCGCGGACTGGCTCGCAATGCAGCGATCGCGATGGGAAATATCGGCAACGAGGCGGATGTGCCGGTGCTTTCAACCGCGCTGGCTTCACACGACGAGCCACTGGTTCGTGGGCACGCCGCGTGGGCACTGGGTCGGCTGGGAGCGCAGGACATCCT
>DJVD01000039.1:0-1988 GCA_002440805.1 Chloroflexi bacterium UBA6265 | reverse complement strand
CGCTGGCAACGGGTGCAGATGTTCAGGCGAACACCGATGCCGTTGACGATGATGCGCTTCTTGTGCACATTCGGGCGAAAATCCCGGCTGGTGCGGCGCTTGGAGAAGCTCACATTATTGCCAAACGTCTTGGCCTTACCACATACGTCACATTTCCCGGCCACGGGCTTGCTCCCTTCACTCTTATCTTCAGGCGCAGCGACTCGGGATCCATCACAGACTCTGCCGGAGACGCGCGATCTTCAGTACTGGACACTATTGCAGATGCGCATTGGGGCACCACAAGACCGCCGGCGAGGCGGCGATACAACGCTGAATCCTAGCATACTGCCCCGGTTTGCGCCAAACCATTCTACCCACGCCCCAACCTGTTTTGGCCTATAATTCGGCATATTATCCGATCTCCCCACGCTTCATGCATGAACCGACCCGAAAGGAGCGTATCTGTGCAACCGCATACGCCAGTCAATGAAACACCCGCGCCAACAGGTCGCGTGGAAATAGCTGAAGGCGCCATTATCTCGGTGGTGCACGAAGCGGTGCTTGCCTGCTATGGCGTGGTCGAGCTGGGTCCGCGAGCCATGCAATCGCCCATTCGCCGTCGCTTGCGTCGCAACGATCCCACGCGAGGCATCAATATCACGCAGAATGACGAGCACCTCCAGATCGACCTGTCCATCGTGGTGGAATACGGTACGCCGATCTTTACGGTGGCCCAAAACGTGATGCAAACAGTAAAGTTCCAGGTTGAACGCCTGCTTGCGATGCCGGTAGACCGCGTCAACGTGAATGTCGACGGTCTCCGCGTTAGCTCACCCTCCGAGAAATCTGTATGACTGTACGCACCACCACTGGCCACAAAACCTGGAACGGCAAACAGCTTCTGGAAGCCCTCACCTTCGCATCGCGATTGCTCACGCATCATCGCGATCGGGTGAATGCGATGAATGTCTTCCCGATTCCAGATGGTGACACCGGCACCAACATGGCGCTTACCATGAACGGCAGTCTCGATACCGCTGTGAAAGCCAACGCCACCGATACCATTGGACATCTGGCCGATCGATTTGCCTTTGGTGCGCTGATGGGTGCCCGTGGGAATAGTGGTGTAATTCTCAGCCAAATTTGGCGTGGTTTCGCGAACGGGCTGGAAGGCCGCGACATCATGACCGGGGCGGATCTCAGCCGTGCGCTGGATTCCGCCCGGGAGAAGGCCTACAAGGCCGTGATGCGACCGGTGGAAGGCACCATGCTCACGGTAATCCGCGTGGCTGCCGAACGGGCAACAGCAGCCACAACACCGGAAAGCACGGTAGCCGATGTGCTGGAAGCGGCAGTTGCCGGCGCCCGTGAAGCGTTGGAAGAAACACCGAAGATGTTGGATATCCTCCGCCAGGCAGGCGTCGTAGATGCCGGGGGCCAGGGCGTGGTGTATCTGCTGGATGGTATGTATCGGTATGCGCTGGGCAATACCACCATCGATGAGGAGAGCTCCATCGACCAAATCGGCGCCGAAATGGATTTCCTCGACAACGTGGCCGAACTGCACGGCGAGGATCCGTTTGGCTATTGCACCAACTTCATGATTTTCGGCACGGGCATCGATTTTGATGCCGCCCGCGATACCTTCAACAAAATGGGGCAATCGGTAGTGGCTGTCGGCGACGATACGATCGTGAAGGTCCACATCCACGCCGAGAATCCTGGCGAGGTTCTGGCGTATGCCCTGACGCTGGGGTACCTGGACCAGGTAAAAATCGACAACATGACCTTGCAAACGGAAGAGCTCAAGGGGCAACGAGCCCACAAGCAATCCCACCCCGATCGGCCCGCGTGGGCTGGCTCGGATATTCCCGCCGAGGTCCATGGCGATATCGGCATCATCGCGGTGGCGGCCGGTGAAGGATTGGCGAATGCCCTGATTTCAATGGGCGCTCACCTGATCGTGATGGGTGGGCAGACGATGAATCCCAGTACCGAAGATTTGC
>DJVD01000106.1 GCA_002440805.1 Chloroflexi bacterium UBA6265 | reverse complement strand
CTCCGCCACAGTTCATGTGCATGAAATCCCACCCGGTGAATCCAGCAAGAGCCTGAAGACCTATGGCGAAGTTATGAACTGGATGCTCGAGGGTGGGGTGCAGCGCAGCGATGTAGTGATTGCATTCGGTGGCGGTGTGGTGGGCGATCTGATGGGATTCGCGGCCGCAACGGTATTGCGAGGCATCGAGCTGATCCAGGTTCCCACTACGCTCCTCTCCATGGTTGATAGCAGTGTTGGCGGCAAAACCGGCATCAATCACCCTGCTGGCAAGAATTTGATTGGCGCGTTTTACCAACCACCAGGTGTTTTGGTTGACACACGATTCCTGAAGTCGTTGCCGATGCGGGAGCTGCGATCCGGTTTTGCCGAGATTATCAAGCACGGTGTGATCCAGGCGAGTACACCGGGTGGAGAGGCCGGATTCCTCACGGAGGTTCTTCGCCTCAATGTGGCCGGGTTGCTGGCGCTGCGGGAGCCACTCGCGTCATGGGTGGTTCGCCAGAACATCAGCCTCAAGGCGAGCGTGGTAGCCGAAGATGAGCGCGAAGCGAACCTTCGCCAGATCTTGAACTTTGGCCACACCATTGGCCATGGCATTGAGGCGTCGGGCTATCGGTTGCTACATGGCGAGGCAATTGCTATCGGCATGATCGCTGCGGCAAACCTGGCACTGGAACGGGGCGACAGTGATCCCCAATTCGTTGAGACGCTGCGTGACCTGATTGAGGCATATCAGTTGCCGACATCGGCCGAAGCCAGCATCAGTGAGGTGCTGGATCATATGCACTCCGACAAGAAGAAAGATGCCGGCAAGCAAAATTGGGTGTTGCCGCAACGGACAGGCGGGGTCGCAGTGACCAGTGACGTTGATCCAGCGATGGTGAAAACTGCAATCCGGTCAGTGATCACTGGATGAAGTGGCCATTCCGAACACGGTTGAGTTGGCAGCAACGTACCCCCGCTGTGGTATGCTGCCATTCGATGTAGACGCCAATTACGGCGTCTTCATCGTGCGTGCCCGCCAGGGGCATGCGCCTGTGGACAGAACCACTCTGCATACAGGCTGGCTCCAATTGTCACGGACAGGAGTATCAACTACGTGACTCGTTCCTCAAGAGTCGTAGTCAGTGCCTCAATCGCATACGACTACATCATGCATTTCGACGGCTCGTTTGCCGATCACATCTTGCAAGACAAGGCGCACACGCTTTCGGTCAGCTTTTTGCTTGATTCTTTCAAGCGGCAGCATGGTGGCGTCGCTGGCAACATGGTCTACAACATGGCCATGCTCGGCGTTCCCACCGTTCTGGTTGGCACAGCCGGCCAGGATTTCGGGCCGTATCATGCCAAGCTCGAAGCCATGGGTGTTGATCTTAGCCATGTGATCGTGGACGGCCACGATTTTACCGCCACCGCGTTCATGAATGCCGATAACGTCGGCAATCAGATCGCATCGTTCTACCCGGGGTCGGGTGCCGATGCGCAGCGGATTGACATCACCGAGGCAGCAGCTTCGGCACGCTACGGCATTATCAGCGCGGGCGATCCTGGGGCGATGGTGCAACACACCGAGCAAATCGCTTCCACCGACTGCAAGCTGGTGTACGATCCGGCGTTCCAGATCGTGATCCTTTCAGCCGAGCAAATTTCGCGGGGCATCGATTTGGCCGATATCGTGATCGGCAACGATTACGAATTCGGGATGATGACCAAGAAAACCGGACTGAGCGTGGACGATATTTCTACCGCCCGGCCGATGACGGTGATCACCTATGGCAGTCGCGGCAGCGAAATTCGCGCCAACGGCGAAAGCCATTTGATCCCGATTGCCCAGCCGCGGCAGTTCGGCGACCCTACAGGCGGTGGCGATGCGTACCGCGCCGGCCTGGTTGCTGGCTTGCTGATTGGGGTCGACCTGCCGGTTGCGGGCCGCATGGCCGCACTCACCAGCACGCATGCTATCGAGTACCACGGCCCACAAGAGCACGCATTCACCCCCGAATCGTTCGTTGAGCGGTTCGATGAAGCATTTCCCGATTTCGCCGGCGCTGTTTCAGCCGACGCGTTGCGGGCATTGCGAGATTAGACGGTAATTCGGATATACGTAGTTACGGAGAAATGAACATGACAGACACAGCCAAGCGCAACTTTGACATCAAGGATCCCAGCCTGGCAGCCGCCGGCAAGCGTCGCATCGAGTGGGCGGCCCGCGAAATGCCGGTGCTCAGCGAGATTCGTGACCGCTTCAAGACCGAGCGCCCGTTCGAAGGCATCAAGATTACGGCATGTGCCCACGTCACCACCGAAACCGCCAACCTCGTGCTGGCCATGGTTGCCGGCGGTGCCGATACCGTGCTGTGCGCCAGCAATCCGTTGAGCACGCAGGATGATGTTGCCGCTGCATTGGTTGAAGAAGGTGTGCGCGTGTACGCCATCAAGGGCGAAGACGGCGAAACCTACATGCGGCACATCCATGCGGCCATCCAGCACGGCCCGGATGTGGTTGTGGATGACGGCGCCGATGTGGTGACGATCATGCACCAGCAGTACCAGGACCTGGCTGACAAGGTGATGGGCGGTACCGAGGAAACCACCACCGGCGTGATTCGCGAGCGCGCGATGGAGATCGAGGGAGTCCTCCGTTTCCCCATCGTGGCAGTGAACGATGCCGACACCAAGCACTTCTTCGATAACCGCTATGGCACCGGCCAGAGCACGCTGGACGGAATCCTGCGCGCTACGAACGTATTGCTGGCGGGCAAGAACATGGTTGTTGCTGGCTACGGTTGGTGCGGCAAGGGCATCGCCATGCGCGCCAAGGGCATGGGCAGCAAGGTGATTGTCACTGAAATCGATCCCATTCGCGCCCTCGAAGCCGCCATGGATGGCTTCCAGGTGATGACCATGGAGCAGGCCGCGCCGCTGGCCGATATCCTCGTCACCGCAACTGGCAATGTGAATGTGGTGGACCGCCATCATTTCGAAGTGATCAAGGACGGCGCCATGATCGCCAACGCCGGTCACTTCAATAGCGAACTGAACCTCAAGGCATTGGCCGAGATGGCCGGCGA
>DJVD01000299.1 GCA_002440805.1 Chloroflexi bacterium UBA6265 | reverse complement strand
GGAAGAGGCTGAAGCGCTAGGAGAAGGGGAACGTGGGGTTGATACCGAAAATCCACCAAACCAGCCCGGTCACGATCAGGTTGGCGATCCAGGCGATCACGCCGGTGAGAATGGCGCGGCCGATGGTCATATCCATGGAGGCGCGAATCGCCAGCACCATGGTCACCAGCAGCCAGAAGAAGATGATGGTGGCGAAGATCCATCCCACCAGCCAGATTCCCGAGAAGATCGAGAAGATACCCGGTGCCGCCGCGTATCCAACAATACGCATCACCCGCTCAACCGAGCTGGCGGTGGCGCTGGAGCCGGTAACGCGCGTACCCACAAAGTAGATTGCCGCCGCGCTGATCACCCAGCCGAGCAGCATGGCGATCACGGCGCCGATCAGTGCTCCACCGCCGTCGAACAGTTGCCCCAGGCCGGAGGCGATCGCCACGGTGGCAACCACAATCGCTGCCTCGGCGGTGGCCGAAGGATCGCGGACGATCTCCTCGTAGGTGCGGGTATTGAAGGTCATTACGTCCTTCGCGCGACGAATAATGCGATCCAGTGAAAGATTGGTATCCATAGGTTCCTCTCGTAATCTGTTGGCTGGGTGGGTGTCGCATTTAAGGGCGAAATCCCGAACTCCTGCTATGAGTGTAGGAGTTCGGGATAGCTTTGATAGTATGGATAACCGGTAATTCTACCTGGTGGAGATGGCTCCCTCTGGCATGCGGGCATACCATAGTTGGGTTGCCATCACGGCGGTGGCGGCTGTGAGCGCTACGCCCAGCGCAATGTGCCAGCCAACCAGGTTCACCATGTGGCTACGGGTGGAGTAACCAAGGCCAATCTGGGCGAACGTGAACAGGAACACGAGCGCCGAGGTGAGCATGATGCCGTTCCCCACACTCTTGCGGCTCCACAGCACAAAGCTGATGACCATCTGAATCACGGCCAGCGCGAAGAGCAGGTTACCTGTGTGCTGATGCCCCGTTATGAGCCATTCCATGGTGCCCTGCTTGAAAATGCCGTTGCCTGCGAGCGCGGCGGTGCCGACCATGAGTACTGTGAAAAGGCAGATGAGCCCTCGGTTGAGTTTGAGGAGCATAGACGATGTGGACATGCGCAGCGGGATCCTTCCTGAAGTGGTTTGCGTCTTCATCGACGCCCAGATAATCCGGCAGGGGATGTATCCTTGCATTTACATAAGTGATCATGTAGGATGACATAATCAATATGTAAACCCAAGTCGACACACGAACAGAATCGCGGCAGAAAGGTGAAGGAATGTCTTCAACTCCCTCCCCAGTAGATGATTGGCGCACCCAGATTAAGGTGGAGTGCAGTTTCCGACCATTGCCGACTTCGCAGCGCTTCCGCGCGCTCGTGTCTACCCTGCTTGCATCCGTGCGAAATCTCACCCGGGTGCTGGACTAGCCTAGCATCTCCAGTTGCGCACGGGCAATCAAATCATGGGCAACGCGATCCAGCCGGAACGGCGATTGGTCGAACCGATCATCGTCACCAGATCAGCATGGATTGTGTATCTGGTGCCCACAACTCGTCGGCCCGAATTTCACGATGCTTTCGCATCCCGCTCCGTGGGCCCCGGCATACTCAGGGTAAGGATCCCGTCCGGGAATGCCATTTCCGGTTGACCGAAAGGCCCAGCAATGTCGACACCCTCATCGCAGAATCACGATTGGCGACACCACGTCACAGCGGAATGCAATTTTCAGCCGTTGCCACCAACGCAGAGGTTGCGCGCATTGGTGATGATCATGGCAGCCAGCGTGCGCAACCGGTTCCGGTTCATTCTCTAGCCGAGCATCTCCAGTTGCGTCCGGGCAATCGAATCATGGGCAAAGCGATCGAGCCCGAACGGCGAGAGGTCGAAGCGATCATCGCTGCCGATCGTGGCCAGGTTGGCCAGGATTTCGCCGCTGATGGGGCCAATGCCAAAACCGTGGCCGCTGAAGCCGGCACCAACCACCAGGCCGGGGTGTGACGTCACCGCATCCAGCACGGGAATCACATCTGGCGTGCTATCGATCAGGCCACCCCACGTGCGCTCGATGCGCAGGGCGCCCAGGCCGGGAAGGATGGCCAGGGCGTTGCGAACCATATTGTTCATCTGCTGCACGGTCATGCCCACATTGCCGGGGGTATGATGCCCTTCACCCCAGGGGATGCTTGCGCCGATGAACCGGATGCCGCTCCCGGCGGTCTGGCGGGCGGCAAATCCGCCCGAGGCGACGCCAAGCACCGGGTCCAGCCGAAACGAATCGGTCGGAATCGTTTGCGCCACCGGGCAGTGCACGATCTCGATGGGTAAGGGCAGCCCGAGCGGCGCCAGTAACTGCGGGCTGTACACGCCGGCAGCCACGATCACCACATCGGCGTTGTACGTGCCATCGGTAGTAACCACCCCCGTGACGCGGTCGCCCAATGTTGCCAGGTGCAGCACCTCTACACCAGTGATAATCGCAGCGCCATGCCGTTGAGCCGCGTGCGCATATGCTTGCACGGTCTTGAGATTATCGGCGTGGCCATCGGTAGGGCAGAATGAAGCTCCCGCCACCGAATCAGTGATCACCGGGGCGATCTCACGCGCGGCTGTGGAATCGAGATAGACCATCTCAACCCCCGCAGCGTTGCCCTGCTCCACGACACGGCGAATGGTGGCTACCTCTTGCTCGTCCAGCGCCAGGCGCAGGTTGCCACGCTGCCGATAGTCCACATCGGCATCCAGTTCCTCACCCAGGGTTTCCCAGCGCCGTATCGCCTCCCGCGCCAGGGGCAGTTCGGCACTATGCCGACCGCTTTGGCGTACGCCGGCCAATGTCCAGCCACTGCCCATGGCGTGAATGTGCTCGCGCTCCAGCAGGGTTACCTGCACACCACGTTTGCTCAGTTCATAGGCGGTGGCGCATCCGGTGATGCCTCCACCAATGACAATGACATCGGCAACAGCCATGATTCACTTCTCCTGGAAAAATAGAACGAACGTGGCGGGCAATGACGCAACAGTTGTTGCTCATTATCACCGGCCACGTTCGGCTTGGATAGCCTCGCGCACACCTAATTCGCGCGTGGATCCAGCATGTCTCTTAATCCGTCACCCACCAGGTTGAAGGCGAACACGGCAATAAGCAAGGCCGCACCCGGTGCCAGGCTGAGCAGCGGCAAATCGGCCAGGCGTACCGTTCCATCGCGGATCATCTGACCCCATGTTGGCGTCGGTGGTGGCACGCCGAGCCCGATGAAACTCAGGCTGGCTTCCAGCCGAATGGCGGAAGCTGTCCACAGGCTGCCCAGCACGATCATTTCACCCGCGATGTTCGGCAAAATATGCCGACTGAGGATACGTGGGGTGGATTGTCCGATCGCCTGCGCGGCCTCAACAAACTCCTTCTCTTTCAGACCAAGCACTGGTCCATAGGCGATGCGGGCGAACCGAGGCGCCACGGTGAGGCCAATTGCGATGATCAACTTGCCTTTACCGGCACCAAGTACTGCCATCACCAGCAAGCCGGTGATGAGGTCGGGGAAGCTGAGCATGATATCGATCAGCCGCATCAATAGCGAATCGATGAGGCCGCCGAAGTACGCGGCAGTCACGCCAATGGTGATGCCGATCACCGCACCAATGAGAACCGAGTACACGCCCACTTCCAGCGCGACACGTGTGCCCCAGATAATGCGGCTCATAATATCGCGGCCGTAATCATCGGTTCCCAGCAGGTGGTCGGAACTCGGTGGCAGGAACTTGTTGATCACACTTTGTTCGAGCGGATCGTATGGCGCTATCCAGGGTGCGAACAGCGCAATGATCACCAACGCGATAATCAGCACCAAGCCAACCAACGCGGATTTGTTGCGGCGGAAGTTACGCCAGGCGCGTTGCCGTTGCGAGATGAGGGCCTTGCCTGGCAAGTTGCCTTTGCCGCTATTTGCAGCTGCAGTTGCGATCGCCATTATGAGTGCCTCACTCTCGGATCGACGTACGTGTAGACGATGTCGACAATGATGTTCACAATCACAATGATGAATGCGTACACCACCATAATGGCCTGAACCATGTTGTAATCGAATTGACGGGTGGCGCCCACGAGGCGGCTACCCAGCCCTGGCCGACCGAACACTTGCTCGGTGAGAACAGAGCCACCGATGAGACCGATGGTGAAGATACCCACCAGCGACACAATCGGCACCATGGCAGCCCGCAATGCATGATTCCGCATCACCTTGCTTTCCACCAGGCCTTTGGCGCGGGCGGTGCGAATGTAATCGTCGTTCAGCACATTCAACATCACACTGCGGGTCATACGGGTCACGTAGGCTGTTTCCACCATCCCCAGGGTGAGCGCCGGCAACACCAGCCGATGCAGGTTGTCCAGCGGATCGCTGAAATCGCCCGCACCAATGGCGGGGAACCACCCCAATCGCGCCCCGAAAAAGTACATCAGCAGCAAACCGATGTAGAACGCTGGAGCCGATAGGCCGGCCAGCGAGACCACGCGGGTAATGTAATCCACCGCGGTGTTGCGCTTCATGGCACTGATCACACCGGTGGGAATACCGATGGCCAGCGCGATGATGATG
>DJVD01000278.1:9615-10810 GCA_002440805.1 Chloroflexi bacterium UBA6265 | reverse complement strand
ACTGGTTTGAGCATGCCCAGCTTTCGCCTGAGAAGCCCGACCCGTCGATTAACTACTTTGGTGTCAGGGCCAGCCAGCCGCTCTCGGTTTGGCGCGCCAAGGGTTGGATCCATCCTGACGATCCCCGTGGCTGGTTCCAGTGGTATTGCCGGTACTACATGGGACGCCGATTGCCGGAAGAGGACGCTCGCCAGATTAAGCGCTGGCGCAATATGCGTCGCCACATCGCCCAAATCAGGAAAAACTGCGTGCCGGGCAATCCGCTTTGCCGGCCAAAGCAGCGGCAAGCCTTGCTCCATTGGGCGTACGACAGCCGCAAGATGTAGCGAACGCAACTAGGCTCGAGCAACAAGCACCGGGCCGCTGAATGATCCCAGGAGGCGAGAAGTCGTCGATCGTTCGAACAGCGATCGGAAGCGTCCTTGCCCGAATGCGCCCATCACCAGCAGGTCCACCGGTGAAACGGTCATCACGGCCGCCAGCACATCGTCCACGCCACCCTGAAGTTCATGCGGGGTGATATTGTAACCGGCACTCTGCAAATGTTTGACCGCATCGCGGAAGTGGATGCGGTGCTGGGAATCCGCACCAACAATCGCCGCCAACCCAGGCACATCGCGGACGAGCGGATTGTTGATCAGGTAATCCACCGTCCGGCCGGATGAAGGTCCACCATCGAGTGCGATCAGCCACGAATTCGGCTCAGAGAAAGATTCGGGAACCAGGAGCATGGCACGCTTACGTACGTGAAGAACCTCATCCAATTTCTTGTCTGGGTGAGTATCACCGGCGTCGTTCCGGCCGAAGACCAGTAGATCATCGGAACTTGTTGAATGCTCAATAAAGTAGACCAGCGGGTCGAGGGAAACGAAGGTGCGCACACGCTCTACGCCCAGTTCACGGGCCATACGGGCGGCCGACTGCACCGTCTCGATGGCGGCGTTCTCCGCACCCGTGTCCTCAGGTCGATCGCTATTGATCAACTCCCGGTACATGTCTTCGCGCGCGTTCATGCCGGCCAACGCCTCGTAGGCAAACGTGGCATCGTTGTCGCCCACATCGATCACAACCACCAGGGTGAGTGATTGCCCCAATGTGTTCGCCGCCCACGCCGCATACTGCAGCGTAGCGGCTGAAACGTTGGATGGTTCGATGAAAGCGACAACAGCCATTAGCGTGCCCCGACGATTACGCG
>DJVD01000278.1:4638-9564 GCA_002440805.1 Chloroflexi bacterium UBA6265 | reverse complement strand
ACGAAGAGTTGCCACTCACGCAGGCCAGATGTACCTTCTGGCCGCGGTTTTGCAGATGTGCCGTTCCAGGTATTGATCGCGAACGCATGGGGCACGAAGCTGGTGAGGAGCGAGAAATCGCTCATCCGGAAGCTCTCAAACCAACGCATGTCACCAAAACCCAGTTGGTTGACGTAGAAATCGCGGGCGGCCTCCATATTATTCACGTGCACATGCACATGGCCGATACGGGTTCCGCTTGGCATCGGTGCGAGCGGATCGTCGTTCTCGTCGAGAGCGCCCAGCAACATGTCGACATCCAGCGGCTCTGTGCCGCCCTGAATCGTGCCATCGGCCATCACTGCCGCGTAGCTGGTTTTGCCACGGGCAAGGCTGCCNNAGGTGATCTCGATGCCGTTGCCATCCGGGTCACTGGTATATGTGGCCATGGTTTCCGCATGGTCGGTTGGCGAATGTTCCCAGCCGAACGAATAGAGGCGGGCACTCAGGCGGGCAAGTTCTTTTTGGGTGGGAACGTGAATGGCGACGTGGTAGAGGCCGACATGTCGCGGCACCACCGGCGACGAGGCACCCGGATGCAACACGATCATGGCCTTCCCATCAACTCCCAACTCGATCACTTCGTCAGAGGCAGAGATTTCAGTCAGGCCAATGTAGCGGGTCCAGAACAGTTTCGACTTGGCACCATCAGTGACATCGAGATGGACTGCGCCCAGGCTGGTTGTTGCGGGCAGCAGTTGTTCGGCGGGATGTGGGGTTAGCAGCGTGAAATCTGCAGGGGTTTGATCGGTCATTGGCTGAGGTTCCTTCCAGGGTCGAGAGGCACTGGCAAGGACTAGCTGTCCTTGCTTACATTTCGTAAGGAAGTATGAAACATCTTCATCACTTCGTGCAACTTCTCGCCGGTTGCGTCCATCGTCACCATCGTGACTTTGCCCTTGCCGACATCGGTTTGCAGCTTGATCTCACCGGTAACACGGGGCAATATGCCTTCGCGTCCGCCCATAATGAATACCTGATTCGGCCTGCCCGTGCGCCCCGCACGGTAGCCGGCCTCCGTAAAAAAGGAAATCGCGTAGTCGAGGGTTTCCGCCGCTGAAAGTTTGGATACCGCTTTCTTCTGGTACACGGTGCGTCGCATTTCGGCGCGGATATCGTCCATGCTGGGGGAGTCGCTCATATCAACCGATCTCTGTGGTCTCGCCGGGCTGCAAAATGATTGCGCGGGATGAGGTCGCCGCCTCGACAGCGGTTGCGAATTGGGCACCATCCTGCCTAATGGGCGGGAAAGTGTTGTAGTGGCACGGGATAATAGCACCGGCATTGAGCAGTTTTGCAGCGCGAACGGCATCCTTCGGCCCCATTGTGAAATGATCGCCAATCGGGAGAACTGCCAGGTCCAGACCTTCCTCGCCAATCAACGCCATGTCCCCGAACAGGCAGGTATCGCCCGCAAAGTAGATCGTTTTTCCACCGAATCTCACCACTAACCCAGCAGGTACACCTGGCGCAACCACGCTGCCATCGTCATCGCTGTATGTACTGGAGTGCCAGGCGGGCACGATCTTGGCCGTACCGCCATCGAAGGCAATCGTGCCACCGAAATTGCCGCCCACCACATCAGGTGCGCCTTTGCCCTTCAGGACGCTGGCAAGTTCAACCGTGGTGACGATCTTTGCGCCCGTGCGCATGGCGATCGCTACCGCATCGCCGACATGGTCGTTGTGCGCATGTGTGATCAGGATGGCCACGGGGTTGAGGTCATCGGCAGACACATCTGCTGGACAGGCCGGGTTACCGGTGAAGAACGGATCGACCAAGATCTGTTTGCCGTCGGCTTCCACGCCAAACGTTGCATGTCCAAACCACGTGATGGTTACTGCCATAGTTCCCTCCTAATGCTAGATCGCGCGCTCGTAAACAACGTTGCCGTCGGCGATGGTGAAATCACAACGAACGTCTCGAATCGAAAGCGGGTCAACATCCCGAAGATCGGTTTCGAAAATGGTGACATCACCCAACTTGCCGCGTTCCAGCGATCCCTTCTCATGTTCCGCATGCGAGGCAAAGGCACCATTCCAGGTGTAGGCACGGAGTGCGTCTTCCAGCGGGATGGACTCTTCCTCAAAGATGCCATCGCCGTTCCGATCCTTACGGGTCATCATCATCTGGATGCCGATCATCGGGTTCACCAGCGAGACTGGCGAATCGGTACTGGCAGCAGCGATAATGCCGCGATCACGGAATGTTTTCATGGCGTACGCATAGCGGACGCGCTCTTCACCCAGGTTCGCGAGATAAACCGGGCGCATATCGTAGAGGAACGTGGTGCCCGGAATCGGAACCGCGCCAATCGCCTGTATTCGATTGACCATCTCTTCGCTCAGCAGCGAGCAGTGCTCAATGCGTGGGCGGAAGTTCTCAACCGGATGTTCGCGCTGGGCTTGCTCATAGGCATCCAGCAATAGCGTAATTGCGGCATCACCAATGGCGTGGTGTCCCTGCTGGAAGCCGGCCTTATGCGCCTTGATGATCTTGGCCTTCATGACGTCGGGCTCTTCCATCCACAGGCCGACGTTGTCGGTTTCGCCCTGGAACGGTGCCAGCATCCGAGCTGTGCGACCGCCAATGGATCCATCGGTGTAAAGCTTGGCGTTGCCGATGCGGAGCCAGTCGTCGCCAAAGCCGGTGTGAATACCAAGTTCAATCAACTCGTCCAGCGTATCGTCGATCAGCATCATCATGTTGGTGCGCACAGGTAGGGTGCCGGCAGCCCTGGCTCGCTGGAAGGCGATCATGGCTTCGCGATTACGCGCGCCAAAACCGGCATCCCCGACCGAGGTGACGCCGTGTTCGCGGAAAATTGTGCCGCCAACGATCAGCGCATCCAGGATATCGTCATCGGTCATTTCCGGCACGACGTTGTACACGGCAGTCATTGCGGTTTCGCGCAGTACCCCGGTCGGCTCGCCGTGTTCATCGCGGTCGATCGTGCCACCATCCGGATTGGGGGTGGTGGCGGTGATCCCGGCCAACTCCAGTGCTTTGCTGTTCACCGTCATAATGTGGTGGCAGCTGCGCTTAAGCATGACCGGGTGGTGTGGAGATACGGCGTCGAGGTCGTGTCGATTCGGATGGCGGCGATCCGTCAGCAGTTCCTGGTCGTATCCCTGGCCGATAATCCAGCCATCACGTCCAATTTGTTCACCACGCTGCTTGACCAGGGCGAGGATATCGGCGATCGAATCGACGCGATCGGCGTTGATCTCGATTTCGGCTGCTGCGACGCCCGTGCCAATGATATGGGCGTGCGCGTCGTTGAGTCCCGGCGTGGCCATGCGACCTTGCAGGTCAATTTCATCGTAGCCGGTCCCCAACGAGCGTTGCACGTCGGCAAGAGATCCCGCGCTGATAACGCGACCATTGACGATGCCGACCGCATCAACCAATGGCTGGGCTGCGTTCATGGTGAAAATAGGTCCGCCGTGAATAAGCAAACTGCCAAGCATAGAATTCCCCTAAATCTCGTGATAGACCTGCCAGGTTGCCGCGATGTGGTCAACCCGGGCGATCCAGACATCGCCATGGGCAATCACATCATCAAGGAAACGGGTGAGTGTGCCAATAAGTCCGGCACGGCCGATGATGTGCGGATGGACGATGATCGGCATGAATAAACCGTGTTGACGCTGCGCTTCCAGCGCCAGCATCCAGGTTTCCAGCAGCGAACTGGGAGGGAGTGGCCGTACCGGCGAGAGCCAGGTGGTATCCAACAGGTACGGAGAAATCGGGATCAGTGTCGCATCCGGATCCCGCTGCATGGTTGGCAGGTCGCCAGAGCGGCCGTCGATCAGCCAGGCCTTGCCACTGTCGTTGCCCCAATCCTCGTCGAGTTCGCTGGTGGGGAAGCCGGGGATCCGCGTGATAACGCCATTGACGCTTTCGCCAATCGTTTCGGAAAGCGTTCCAGTGAGATCGATCATCGCACCGCCGGCGCTGCAGAAACTCGCACTCACTTCGTGGCCACGCTCGTGCGCCTCGCGGATAAGATCGGGCAGGTCGACGTGGGATTCGGCGGTGAAGGCGAAGGTGGCGCGGATGTCCAGGTCGTCCAACATGCGGAAGATGTTGCGGATACCAGAGGGCGTGTAATCCAGCCCAAGCAAGTCTTCCTGGTCGGTGCCGGCTTCGCTAAAGCCAAACCCTGGCACGTGGATAACGATTGAAAGTGCGCAACGGTGGCCGCCTGGCCATTGGAAACCGGGTTTCAACTCGTCCATTCGCACTCCCTACCGCATTGCTGCCGAAATCGCCTGATCGAGATCAGCAATGATATCGCGGGCGTCCTCAATCCCTACCGAGAGGCGGACGAGATTGTCCTTGATGCCCCAGGCGGCTCGCTCATCGGCGGAGAATCCGCGTTGACTGGATGTTGCCGGGTGCAAGGTAACCGTGGAGACATCGCCGAGGGTAGTTGCGGCCTTGATCAGTTTTGTCGATTCCAGGTAGCGGAAACAGTTGTGGATATCCGCGCCCTTGATTTCGAAGCTGAGCATGCCGCCACGGTGATCGCTGAGAAACTGCGAGGCAAATGTGTCGGTTTCGAGCCCGGGGTAGTTGACCACGTCAATGCGATCGTCCTGTTCCAGCCATTGGGCCACTGTCAGGGCATTTTCGCTATGCGCTTTCATACGCAGGTGCAGGGTGTGGATGCCCCGAACCGTGAGCCAGGCATCCATTGGCCCGGGAACCGCACCGTTAATTCGGGCGCGATCGCGCATGCCGGTAATGACCGCTTCGCTGCCACTCACCACGCCGCCGAGGACATCGCCGTGACCGCCAATGTATTTGGTGGTGCTGTGCAGTACAACATCCGCACCCAAATCCAGTGGTCGGCAAAGAACCGGCGAGGCGAAGGTGTTATCG
>DJVD01000278.1:0-4630 GCA_002440805.1 Chloroflexi bacterium UBA6265 | reverse complement strand
GCGGACCTGAGCGCATCGAGATCGGTGACATCTACCACGTGCACCTCTACCCCAATCTCAGCGAACTGGCTGCGAATGAGGGAAAGAGTGGCGCCATAGACATCGCGCGATACGATCACGGAGGTACCCGGTTTCGCGTAGTGACCAAACACGCCATTCACAGCAGCCATGCCGCTGGGATAGGCAATGCTGGCTTCAGCGCCTTCCAGGCCGGCCATCATCGCTTCCAGCGATCGAACTGTGGGATTGCCGAAACGCGAGTACGCATATCCGGCACGAGGATCATCGAATACTGCGTCGAGATCGTTTACGTCTTCAAAGGTATAAGCCGTGGCGAAATAAATGGGGGGTACAGTGGGAATAGCGGGAGTGATGGAATCGTAATCGGCTGCGTGCACCGCAATGGTGGCCGGGTGATATTTGGCTGATTCGCCCACGGATGAGTCTCCAGTCTTCATAATTGAGGCGAGAATGTCATTCCACGAGTCTAGGTTGCATAACCACCACCGTCAACGTGTATTTGGTATAGACGGGTCGTGTTTTCCGTGGGACAACAGGGGGACGTCATCACGCGCTTCATTGTCCTGAAAGGATGTAATGCATGGCACACGGAATCTCTCCCTGGGTAGCCGAATCAGCGGAATACCGCCCTGATCGCTACTACACCTATGAACACCTGACACAACTGCTGCACAACTGGGCCAAAGAGTACCCCACGTTAATGGCCATCGAGAGCATCGGCAAGACGTTGGAAGGACGCGATATCTGGGCGGTGACGCTGACCAACACCGCGACTGGCCACCACAGCGAGAAGCCCGCAACCTTCGTTGATGCCAACATCCATGCCGGTGAAGTCACTGGCTGTTCCACCGTGTTGTGGCTGCTCAACCACCTGCTCACCGGTTATGGCAGCGATGAGCGTGCCACCCACCTGCTCGATGCCAACGCGCTGTATGCGGTGCCGGGCATCATGCTCGATGGCATGGAGCTCTATCTCACCTCTCCGGAGCGGTTGCGCAGTTCGGTGCGGAACTATCCCGAAACCGAGCCGCAGGATGGCCTTCGACGAGAGGATCTCGATGGTGACGGTCGCATCCTGCAGATGCGCGTGTTGGATCCCGCCGGCGCGTGGAAGAAGCATGCGGAGGATGAGCGCATTATGATCCCGCGTGGCGCCGATGAGCGCGGCGGCGATTATTACTCCATCTACGAGGAAGGGCTCATTCGCAACTGGGATGGCGGCAAGGTGGCGGTGGCCAAGGAACATTTCGGCCTCGATCTTAACCGCAATTTTCCCCACACCTGGGTGCCGGAATGGGAGCAGCAGGGTGCAGGCGAGTTCCCGCTGAGCGAGCCGGAAACCCGGGCGCTGGCCGAGTTCCTGATTGCTCATCCGAACATCGGCACATCCCAGCACCTGCATACGTGGAGTGCGGTGATCCTTCGTCCGGCCGTCAACCAGACCGATGCCGATATGAACCAGGCCGATTTGGCGGTGTTCAAGGCAATAGGCAAGATGGGGGAGGAGGAGACTGGCTACCCCTGCATCTCGATTCACGATAACTTCGCCTATGACAAGAAGAAACCCATCCACGGCGCGGTGCTCGACTGGGTTTATGGCACGTTTGGTATTTTTGCCTACAGCACCGAACTCTGGAGCCTGCCTCGCAAGGCAGGTATCGAGATCACGGACTGGATTGGCTGGGGCAAGGAGCATCCCGATTCGGATGAAGTGGCCATGGCCAAGGTGCTGGACGAGTATGCCGGTGGCGAAGGCATTTTCGACTGGAAGCCATTTGATCATCCCCAGTTGGGCGATGTCGAAATCGGCGGCTGGGACTACAAGTTCGCCATCCAAAACCCACCGGGACCGTTGCTGGAGGAAGTGATTGCGGGCAACGCCCTGTTCGTTATTCGCGAGATGGGCGTGCTTCCGCACCTCGTGATCGAATCGACTACCGCCGAGGCGCTGGGTGGTGATATCTACAAGGTGAGCACTGTTGTCATTAACGACGGCTTCCTGCCAACCTACATCAGCCAGATCGGCAAGAAGACAGGCGCGATCAAGCCACCAAAGCTGACGCTGGAGGGCGCGGAGTTGGCAAGTGGCAAGGCAGAAGTGACGCTAGATCACCTCGAAGGACGCTCCGCGCTATACGCTCCCCTGGGAATCCCGGCGCGATACGGTAACCTTGCACGTGGATATGCTGAATGGGTGGTACGGGCATCGCCCGGCGATGAAATTCAGCTCACGGCCACATCAACCAAGGCCGGCACGGTTACAACAACAATTACGGTGCCGGCTGAATAGGAACACGCAATTGACAACACCATCGGGCAATGAAAACGCATTCCTGGGCGCACTGGTCGGCCTCGCAATCGGCGATGCACTCGGCCTGCCGGTGCTTGGCCAGTCGGCCGAAGAAATGCCGCTGTTTGAGACGTACCTCGAGTTGCCCGTTGGTGAAACCGGTGAACCTGTGAAAGGCGCGATCAGCGATCGCACGGAAATCGCGCTTTGCCTTGTCGAAAGCCTGACCACAAATGATGGCAAGTTCGACCCCGAGAACATCAATGCCCGACTGGGCTTCCTTGTCGAGAGTCCAAGCCGACAGTGGATGAGCGATACCGTTGTGTCGAGCATTGATGCGGCATTCGAGTTTGATGGCGTAGTTCCCGATGGAACGGGAACCACCATTGAACCGTCCGTCGCCGTCCGCGGGGTGATCGTGGGACTCATGCATTCCACTGGCACGCCGCGGCCNNGGCTTCGGCAGCAGCGGTGGAATACGTGGCGGCAGTGACCAGCGAGGCGGCACGCCATGTCGACGCCGATCCCATCTGGGAAGTACCGGAGTCTGCATTTGGCGGCGACATCGCCAATCGGCTGGTGCAGATCGCCGAGGTGGTGAGAACCGCCGGGTCGTTTGAGGACGCTGTTCTCGCGGTGGTCCGCCAGGGTGGCGACACCACCTCGTATGGCGCGATCGCAGGTGGCATTGCAGGTGCCCGTTTCGGGGCGGCAGGATTGCCGCAGTCGCTCATCGACGATCTCGACGCCCGTATTTACCTCAGCATGGCCGCGCCGTGGTTCTATCGCACCGCCATGCGACGTGCCGGCTTTGCGATCGACCTCCGCCTGATCGAAAACGAATTCCCCGAGATGTAGTTACCAACGCCGGTGCTACCCCGATACAAGGTAGACAGTGTTGGTTATAATCAACGGTAAGTTGGTAGCCGACCGCGGCGCGTAATTCCGCGGTCTTTGTGTGTGTCTGGTGCTGAACGGCACTGCGCACTTAAGTGGGCAAATGGCAGAAAAACGCGATTACTACGAGGTTCTTGGTGTATCCCGCACCGCAACAGCCGCCGAAATTAAGAAGGGATACCGAGCCAAGGCAAAGCAATACCACCCGGATATCAGCAAGGAAACCGACGCTGAGATTCGGTTCAAGGAAGTGAACGAGGCATATGAGGCCCTCAGCAATGAGGAAAACCGTGCGGCGTACGATCGCTTCGGCCATGCTGGCGTGAATGGGCAGGGCGGCTTTGGCGGCGATCCCTTCGGTGGGTTCGGCGGCCAGGGTTCGCCATTCGGGGATATCTTTGAGACCTTCTTTGGCGGCAATATGGGTGGTTCGCAAACGCGAGCCCGCGCGCCGCAGAGAGGTGCCGATATCCAGGTCTCGGTGAATCTGACCTTCGAAGAGGCCGTGTTCGGCGTCGAGAAGGAAATCGAGATCGATCGGCTCGAAACCTGTGAAGTCTGCCACGGCAGCAAGATGAAAGATGGCGCCACTCCGCCCACCTGTTCTGCCTGTGGTGGCAGTGGCGAAGTGCGCCGGGTGCAACAGACCATCCTTGGCCAGTTTATGACCAGTGGCCCGTGCCCAACCTGTAACGGTGAAGGCGTGCAAATTACCGACCCGTGCGATGCATGCAAAGGGAAGGGACGTACTCGAAAATACACCCGCCTCAGCGTTTCTGTGCCAGCGGGTATTGACGATGGCCAGACCATCCGCATGACTGGCCAGGGCGAAGCTGCGCCGGGCAAGGGCGCCACTGGCGACCTGTTCGTGAAAGTGCGCGTGCAGAGCCACAAGTACTTCGAACGGCGCAACAAGCAGATTCACAGCACGGTGGGCATCAATGTTGCCCAGGCAGCCCTCGGCGACGATATCGAAATCGATACGCTCGACGGCGCGGTTGTGTTCACGATTCCGGCAGGCACACAGAGCGGGCAGCAGTTCCGCCTCCGTGGCAAGGGAGTGCCGGATCTTCGAGGCGGTGAACGGGGCGATCAGTTCGTTACGGTCGAAGTCGTAATTCCCAAGAAGCTCAACAAGGAGCAGGAGGAGCTTTTCGAGCAACTCAGCGCCAGCCTTGGTAAGGATGTGACACCACAGCCCAAGGGCAAGGGGTTCTTCGATCGTGTCAAGGATGCCATCGGCGTCTAGAGCGTCCGATACCTCGCCTGCTCCACCATCCTGTTGCGCCCGCAGCAGGATGGTTGTACCATATCCGCACATAACCTTCGGGGTTAGGTGAGGTTGTCGAGCGATGACGATCAATTCCTGACCGGCGGTACAGCCCGCAAGCGCACGTGATACACAAGCGCACGATTCGGTGA
>DJVD01000173.1 GCA_002440805.1 Chloroflexi bacterium UBA6265 | reverse complement strand
TGGTTGGTAGGTTCGTCCAGCAGCAACAGGTCGGGATCGGCCAACAGCGCCTTGGCAAGCGCGACCCGGGTTTTCTGACCACCGGAAAGCCGGGCCACCGGATCGTCCCACATATCCTGGGTGAACCCGAGCCCCTGCAACACTTCGTCGACCCGGTGTTCGATGTCGTAACCGGAACCGGTTTCGAAATGGAGGCTGAGCCGGTCATATTCGTTCATCAATGCATCGAGGTCGATGTCCTCATCGCCCATCTGCAGCTCAATCTCGCGCATCCGCTCCTGCATCTTCAGCACATCGGCGAAGGCGAGTTTGGCCTCCTCGCGGAGGGTGTTGTCGCTGGTGAAGTTGGCCTCTTGCGGCAGGTACGTGATGCGCAGTCCAGGCTGGGTGGCGATTTCGCCGCCGTTTGCATGCTCGATGCCTGCAATAATGCGCAACACCGTGCTCTTGCCGGCACCATTGACGCCGACCAACGCCACGTGCTCGCGTTCGCGCACGAGGAAGCTGACATCCTTAAAGATGGTGTCGGTGATATAGGTTTTGGTTAGGCCGTTAACGGTAAGAAGGGGAACTGCGGGTGGCATGAATAAATCTCCGGGGAATGTTCGTGGACAACGTGAAATCACGCGCTGGGCATCGTCACGATTTGGCGACATCTGGCACGTTCAGAGCGGTATGGATGTTGTCACTGCGTACGAATCACACCGGGATCCTGCCTGTTACCACGTTTCAACGTTATCTATTGTAGCATCGCGGTCAGGTCGTCTCAGGGGAGTAATCCTGACTCCGAGGCGGCAGGTCTGCAGGCACAGGCCGGCGTGTTACACCGGCGTGATCAAGGTCGCCCGGCGCAAGCGCCGTCGAGCGTTCGCCCGATGGAACGTGTCCACCGTCAAGAGCACCAATGCCATCCACACAAACCCGAAACCGATCCAGCGAGCCAGGGGCACTTCTTCGTCAAAGAGGAACACGGCCACCAGGAACTGACCGATGGGAGCGAGGAATTGCATCAGGCCCATCATGAAGAGCGGCAAGCGTGTTGCGGCCGCGGTGAACCAACTCAATGGCAACATTGTCGCCACACCGAGCAGGATAAGCAGCATCGTGTGGCGGCCGCCTTCGCTGAAAAAGGTGAGGTCGTTGGCGTGGGTTTTGATGAAGATCAGGGTGCCCACAGCAAATGGCAGTAACAGGAGGCTCTCCACCGTCATCGTTTCCAGGGCCCCGATGTTGGCACCGACGCGCTTCTTGATATACCCGTAGGCGGTGAAGCTAATTGCCAGGGTGAGCGCAATCCAGGGGAGACGGCCATAATCGATCGAAATCACCAACACGGCAAGGGTGCCGAGTCCGATAGCGGTCCACTGGAGCGGGTTCATCCGCTCTCCCAGCACCACGACGCCGACAATTACTAACATCAAGGGATTGATGAAATACCCGAGGCTGCTCTCCAGGACATTGCCGATGCTGACCGAATAGATGTACACACCCCAATTGAGGGCGAGGATATACGCTGCCACTCCCAGGACGAGCATTTTGCGGACATCGCGCACGATGGTGAAAAGCCAGGCCAGTTCGCGTTTCCACAGCCAGATGAGCATGCAGAAAATGCTGCTCCATACAATTCGCTGGGCCAAAATCTCCAGCGGGCCCGCCGGTTCGAGCGCCCGGAAAAAGATCGGCAAAACACCCCAGCTGCCATATGCCAGCAGGCCAAAAATCATGCCCCTGCGGGCTTCGTCCATTTCGTGGGTTCTCGGTTCGCTCATCAGTGTGTCCGGCCAGGAGTCGGTTCGTGCCACGCGAACCCAATGGGTGCATTGTGGTGTGGTGGTGACAATAGCGCAAGAAGCGTGATAATACCCCGTGTGATGAAATTGCTGATGAGGGGGACCAACGTGACATCAGTGTGGCCTCAGGACACCGGGCGCAACGCCGCCGGGGAAGTGACCATTGAAGGCGTTTCTGTAGCGAGCATCGTGCAGGAATACGGATCGCCCGTGTACGTCTATAGCGAGACCACGCTGCGCACGGCGATGCGCGCCTGGAAACAGGCGATGAGCGATCGGTTGCCGGGTTCCCGAGTTGTGTACGCCGGCAAGGCATATCTTTGCACCTCGGTCGCCACCATGTTGCTCGAAGAGGGCCTCGGGCTCGATTGCGTTTCCGATGGCGAGCTCTTCGTTGGCCTCAATGCCGGCATGAAGCCGGAGATGCTCAGCCTCCACGGCAACAACAAGGGACGCAACGAGCTTGAACTCGCGCTCGAGGCCGGGATCGGCAAGATTATTGTCGATAACTTCGACGAGATCGATCTGCTGGCCGAACTGATCGATGAGCTGAACGAGGAAATTTCCGCACCCATGACGGTGCTTCTTCGCCTCAATCCCGGCGTGGATGTCCATACACACAAGAAAATCAGCACCGGTTTGGCAGACAGCAAGTTCGGACTGCCGATTGCCGATGGGCAGGCCGAACGGGCTGTGATTCGCCTGCTTCAGGTTCCTGGCCTTCACCTGGCTGGGTATCACGCCCATGTCGGCAGCCAGCTATTTGATGCCGATGCCCACACTGCTGCAATCGCCGACATGATCGGCTTTGCCGCCGAGATGAAAGCGAAACACGGCGTGGACCTGGAGATGTTCTCTCCTGGTGGAGGCTTTGGTATCGGTTACCTCGACGTTGATACCCCGATTGACCCGGCGCATTGGGTCGGACTCCTGGGTGATGCGATTGAGGCCGCGTGCAAACTGCACGGCTTGCCGATCCCGATCGTGGTGATCGAGCCAGGTCGTGCCATCGCCGGGCCAGCCGGGGTAGCGTTGTACACCGTGGGATCGCGGAAAGAGCTGCCCGGCATCCGTACCTATGTGAGCGTGGATGGCGGCATGGCTGATAACATTCGCCCGGCGTTGTATGATGCTTCGTACACAGCGGTTATAGCGAATCGGGTGGCTGAGGAGCCCCTGGAAACGGTGACCATTGCGGGCAAATATTGCGAAAGTGGCGACCTGCTGATCGAGAACATCGATTTGCCTTCACCCCAACCGGGTGATCTGCTGGCGGTGCCTGCGGCCGGAGCCTATTGCCTTGCCATGGCCAGCAATTACAATATGTCACTGAAGCCTGCTGTTGTCATGGTACATCGTGGTGAATCCCGGTTGATCCGCCGCCGGGAATCGTTTGCCGATCTGATCCGTCTCGATGTTTAATTCATCGTCAGGAGCATAACGTGGCTGGGAAACGTCGGTCGGAAAAAATAATAGTGACCGATGATAGCCAGGGGCTGAGCCTGCGCGATGATGACCTGCGCATCTCCGATCTGGATGTGATTGTAGATGCCGACGACGATGATGAGTTCAATACGATTGAACTCATCGACGACGAAGAGGAATACACCCCGGCCCAATACCGAAGCTCGCTGGCGGAAAATGTTGACCTGGATACGGATTTGGTCGGAGTTTCGATCGATGATCCTGTCCGCATGTACCTGCGAGAAATCGGACGGGTGGCGTTGATTTCTGCCGAGCGCGAAATCGAACTCTCCATGGCCATGGATTTGGCAAGCTATATCACGGAGACCCGCAAGCGACTCAGTGCCGAAGATACCCATGTGCCGAGCGCCACGGAAATTGGCATGAGTATCTGGTATGCCTTCCGTGTAGGTTGGCCCATCGCAATCGAACTCTGGCATGACCTCGAGACCGAGGAGCCCGCGTCGATCTCACAGGTACTCGATCGTGTCTTGCCCGTTACCAATGTCGATCCCAAGAAGTTCGCGAGTGTCGCGAAGCTCTTTGACCTGTCGGTAGCAGAGTTGGAAGAGCAGTTGCGGCTGCGGCGGGTGGAATGGGCGCTGTTGCCCGAGCCGATTCAGCGCTCGCTTCAGATTAATCAGGCGTGGCCGTCGGACGATACGGTGCTTGAACTGTGGCAGAAACGTGAGGCTCGCCAGTTACGCACATTCGAGCAACTCGAGATCGCCGGGGCCCAGGCCAAGGTGGCCCTTACTGAGGCCAACCTGCGCCTGGTTGTGAGTGTGGCCAAGAAATACGTCAATCGCGGCATGAGCATGCTGGATCTGATCCAGGAAGGTAACCTCGGCCTGATTCGGGCCGTTGAGAAATTCCAGCATCACAAGGGCTTCAAGTTCAGCACGTATGCCATGTGGTGGATCCGCCAGGCTATCAGCCGGGCAATCGCCGACCAGGCGAGAACAATCCGGATTCCGGTGCATATGATCGAGACGATCAATCGCATCCAGCGCACCAAGCGGGAACTTCAGCTCGAGAATGGCAAGGAACCAACCAACGAGGAAATCGGCAAGGTGCTGGATATGACCGCCGAGCGGGTGGCCGAGATCCTGAAACTTAATCAGGATCCAATCAGCCTCGAGATGCCGGTTGGCGAAGAAGACGACAG
>DJVD01000263.1 GCA_002440805.1 Chloroflexi bacterium UBA6265 | reverse complement strand
GGGCCCTGCGCATGCGCAGGGCCCGGTTCCCATTTTTCTTGAGCCGACTTTGCGTCGTATCAGGCGGACCAGGGAGACCCAGGGGCCAGTGAGGTCCTATGCCTGCACGCGAATGGTTCCCTGCATGCCGGAGAGCACATGCGGGAAGCAGATGTAGTGATAGTCGCCAGCTACGGTAAAGGTGTGACGGAAACGTTCGCCTGGTTTCAGCAGTTCCGATCCCCAGGGTTCCGCACCGTCGGGAAGGGAAATCAACTCCGGCCAGGTTTTCTTGAACGGGTTCTGTTCCGGATCACAAGTCGCGGTATGTTCGATCTCCGATCTGTTGATCCATTCGACCGTGGCGCCAACATCAATAACGATCTCATCCGGATCGAACCGCGCCGCCGAGGTCATCTCAATCGTGATGACCTCGGCGGCCTGAGGCGTGGCGCCCGGCGTCGCACCTGGAATGGCGCCGGTCGGCAAAATGGGCGAGTCGCTGACCAGCAAGTCGTAGTCCGCAAACGGATATAGCCCGTTCAGGAGCTCTGCATCCTCCGCATCCGGCAGCACCGCGAATGGTCCACCTGTGGCGACACCCTCAATCACCACGATGACCTCACCGTCTGCAGGCGGGCTATCGGCAATGTACCCGGCAATGGCATCGGCCGTGGGTTGCACCGCATCCGTATCGCCTTCCGCCTGCACCAGGTACACATTCGCCCCGATTGGCAGCACCAACAGCGAGGCATAGGGACTGGATTCATTCGCATCCTTGCCGGCAAACAGCAGATTGCCTTCGGGCAGGGCCGGATTGGATTGTTGCACCAGGCCATCACTCGATCGCCCCAGGACGGTAGCGGCAACGTCCGGAGAGAGCATGGTGGAGGCGAGCCCTCGCACCACCAGTGCATTGGAGAACGTCAGCACCATGACCAGCAGGTATTCAGGCGTACGCGCGGTGGGTTTCACCGGCCAATCGCCGGATAGCATCGCCGCGCCTTCGTCGGCGGGGGCATAGCGGCGCGCATACGCGGTTTTCAGGCCGGGCAGGTTTTGCAATATCTCACCGGCATCAGCGGGCTGTCCAGCAACTTTTTGGGGCAGGATGAGGGCCGTAGCAGCCACACCCAGGAGCGATCTGCGGGAAATACCATGCACCGGTAGTTCTCCTTGTATTGAGCAAACGCCCCTGCATGGATGATCCATGCAGGGGCGTTTGGGGACACTTCGCGCCTAGATTGGCAGTTTGGCCCTAAGGTCACTGAGGTCGTTGAAGGTGTCCTGCGGAACCTTCTCCACGGCCTGGATCAACAGATCCGACGAACCGTTGGCTCGCAGCGTTTCCAAAACTTCTGCCTTGGTGATGGGGAACGTGAGGCTCTTAAGGTCATCCAGGCCAAGATCGCCGATTTGGGCCTTGATATCGCTGGAATCAACCTTGCCATCGCCACCGGTGAGATCGTTAAACAAACCCTTGATCTTATCCATGTTCGTTGTCCTTCCGTACCTGTCACGATAACCGTGCGCTGTCATTGTACCCGAGCATGACGTAATACATAATACAATACCCCGCTACTGGAGCATGATCAGGATTCGCGCAGGGCGATATCCTCCCGACGCCACGCGCCCTCGAAGCTGATCTGATTGGCTGCGGCATAGGCCGCCGTGCGGGCCTCGCCCACCGTTTCCCCTAGCGCCACAACGCACAGCACCCGCCCGCCATCGGTGACAATGCGCTCGCCATCCCGGGCGGTGCCGGCGTGAAAGACAAGCGCATCCCCTGTCTCGTCCAGTCCGGAAATGGGCATGCCCTTCGGGTAGTTCTCCGGATACCCGGCGCTGGCCAACACCACACCCACAGCCGCACCACGTGAACGCGGCCGGGGCTGATCGCCCAACGTACCGGTCGCGACGGCGTGCAGGAGCACGCCCAAATCCGCATCCAGCGTGGGCAACACCACCTGGGTTTCGGGATCCCCAAAGCGGCAATTAAATTCGATCACCCTGGGGCCGTCCTCGCAGATCATCAGGCCGGCGAAGAGTACGCCTTTCATCGGCGTGCCACGTTTGGCCATTTCGGCGATCGTGGGTTGCAGGATTTCTGTCTTAATCCGGGCCATCATCGCGTCATCGACATAGCTCGTGGGCGTGTAATTGCCCATGCCACCGGTATTGGGCCCCTCATCGTTATCGAATGCGCGCTTGTAATCGCAACTGGGCTGAAGCGGCACGATGGTGGTGCCATCACTGAGACAGAGGATGGAGACCTCCGGTCCGACCAGGCGCTCCTCGATCACGATTGTGCGGCCTGCATCACCCAGGCTGCCCCCTACCAACATCGCATCGAGCGCGGTGATTGCTTCAGCGGCGCTATCCGCCACCACCACTCCCTTGCCGGCAGCAAGGCCATCGGCCTTCACCACCACGCCGTGCGCGTTGAGGAGTGCGCCAATCGCCCGCACACCCTCATCCCGATTGGAAACGGTGATGCTCTGGGCCGTGGGGACATTGGCGGCGGCCATCACGCCATTGGCGAAACTCTTGCTGGCCTCCAACTGGGCGGCGGCCATGGAAGGACCGGCCACGAGCGTGCCAGCGACCTCCAGCGCATCGGTGATACCCGCGGCCAGTGGATCCTCTGGCCCCACAACCACGAGATCGATGTCGTGCTGGCGCACCGCGGCAACAATACCGGGGATATCCATGGGTTGGATCGGCAGACAGTGGGCGTTGGCTGCAATTCCCGGGTTTCCCGGTGCGCAATACAGGGCATCTACCACGGCGCTTTGGGCCAGCTTCCAGCAAATCGCGTGTTCGCGACCGCCCTTGCCCACTACCAGTACTCGATACCCCATGTTACCGCTCGCTTTCGTGTGACTGGCACCCGGCCAGATTTTCAGGTGTTGTTGCTCGTATACTGCCTTGTGGTACCACATGAGTGTGCGCACCAGGCGCGGTTTTGTCCGCCCTGTGCGCCTGCCACCGATGAAAGGATACAGAAATGTCGTTCGAACTTTCTCCCGCGGATACGCGCGTTTTCCTGTTCCACGCCAAGAATGCGGCGGCCGATGCCAATGGCGCGATGGATAGCGTCAATACGTGGCTGGGCAAGGATCGCGCCGGATCGCCCTACAGCAACCTGAAGGTGCGAGATATCACGGTAACGCCAGACGGGTCCGGTGGCGTCTTCACCATGGTTGTTTGCACCCTGGGCAAGCTGAGCGCCGGCTCGGTGAGCACCGGTCGCGATCGCATGATGGAAGAGTAACCATCTGATCCAGTTCTTGAGATGGCAAACGGCCCGATCGCATGCGATCGGGCCGTTGTGCTGTGCGTGCTGATTGAGGCTAGTTCTTCACCGAATCCGGGGTGAGATCGCCAGCGGGGGTGGTGAGGCTTTCCTCGCCAAAGAAGAAGGCTTCCATTTCCTTGCGCAGCATTTTGCGCGTTTCCGGTTCGGCCGGATTGAGGCCGTAATGGTTGATGATCGTGGTGAGATGCGGCTTCCACAGATCGTACGCTTCGGCAGAAACGCTCTCGAAAATTCGCTGCCCCAACTCACCGGGGAAAGGAGCTTCCTCCAGTCCGGGGAGGTCCTGGTTCAGTTTTACGCAATGTACAGTGCGGCTCATGAGTACTCCGTGGTGCAATGAATAGCGCGCATGTGCGCGGCCATGGCATCGAGTGTACCAAACCACACCTGACTGCCACTCCCACCAGCTACGGCATGGTGATGCTTTCCTCGATATCGGTGCGGAACCGGCGCTCGGATGTGAACTGCGAGAATTCCACGTCCTGGATCACAATCAGTACACCATCGGTGCCAGGGATGGGCCGGCAGCCGATGAAATACATCATCTGCACGCCATTGGCATCGTACACAAAGTTGCCGAAGGCTTCCTCACCATTGTCGCCGCGGAAATCGCCACCGGTGCTGTTTTGCAGCAGCGAAAGATTCTTGCCGCTGTTGTCGGCGGCATAATCCACACACCCGGACAGGTCGCCTACCGGTGCATTCGTGGCCCACAACGTCAGTTCGCTGGTGCCATTGCTGATCACCAGTCGTTCCTCGGCACCCTCAGCCGTTTCGGAGACAATTGTCCATTCCAGCGGCACGTACACAGTGAATCCGTAGGTTGGACTGGTATACAACGAGCCATCGAAACTGGTGTCGATTTCGGTGCGATTCTCAGCCGCTGCGGTCGTGGGTTCGGCGGCCACCGTGGTCGGCGCGGTCGCTTCTGTTGGCTGGGGCTGCGCAGCCTCGGCATTGAATTGCACCGTATCGAGGATATCGAAGGTCAGGTCGAGATTGTCGTTGTAGGTTTCGGGCACCGAGGAAAGCAGCACAATTAACACCGCGTCCTGGCCCGGGATCGGCTGGCAACCGATGTAATCGATCAAAGGAGTCTGGTCACCCGCGTCGTTCTGGTAGGTGAGGCTATAGACTCCCCATGCGAACTCGGGATCCTCCCCGCGCAGCGGATCACCATTGGCATCGAGCACGGGCTCCCAGGCGGAAATGCTCTCGACTTCACTGGCGTAATAGGCAGCTTCGCCTTCGAGACAGGCCACCGGATCGTTGCCATACCCCTTCCAGGCCCAGACGGTGAGCGAGCTGGTGGGCGAGGACAGGGAAATGCCATCGACATCCTCGCTGGTGATGGGCTCGCCCGCCTCCCACAACGCGGGATCATAATTGAAGGCATAGCCGAAAACTGGTCCGACAAACGTCTCCAGGTTGCCAGTGACCACCTGCGCGGCCTCTGCCGTGGGTGTCGGTGTTTCATTCGCATTGCGCGTGGTCCGCGTGACGGTGGACGCTGTGGCCTCTGTCGGCGTGGGTGTTTGGTTGGCATTGCGCGTGGTACGCGTGACAGTGGAGGGCGCTTCCGTAGCGGCCGGTGTTTCGGATCCACCACGCTGGGTGCGGGTCACGCCAGAGGTGGGTTCCGCGGTGGGTTCAGCCGCACCGGTGAGATCAGTGGGAGTATCACCTTCGGCCAGGGGTTGACCGGAAAGCACCGGGCTGGCGTTGATTTTCACATCGCCCTGCACCTGGGCCAGGGTGGTATCGTAATTGGCCACCGTGGCGGTCAGCGAGACGCTGATAACTACACCGGCCTCAACCAGCTCGTATCCTTCGGCGATACTGCGGAAACCATCGGATTCGGTGACCAACCGGGGCACCTCGGCTTCGAGATCGCTGGAGATCACCTCATCGCCTTCGCCTGGTACAAGCAGGGAGGCGGGGGTGACGTTGCCGCCAACCACACCGCTGATCATGAGGAAATCGGAATTGCTATTCCACAGCGTGATCAGGTCGAGCACGCCTTCGGAACGGATGGAGAAGGTTTCGTCATATACCCACTCGTCGGACCACGTAATGGTATAGCCGAGGCCGGAATCGTAGCTGTTGGCAGGCGCCTGGGCCGCATGGGCGGCGGGCGTTGGCACCATTGCCAACAGGATGAGCGCAACAATTCCCAGATGAAGCCAAACGAGGTGACGGGTGAACGGCATAGTTGGACCCCTTTTGTACCTGATATCGCGGGTTGCCAGGTTACTGTTGAAAACGGCGCGCACAGATGGCATGTTCCTGCCACACCAGGGACGTATTGCAACCGATGGCACATAGATTGCCTACACGCAGCAACAGCGCCGCAGGTAGGCCACGTTCATTCCAATGAGCTTGCTGTGCATGGCGCCCGGGCGCCGATGCTTCATGTTGTTCTGCTGTCACTTTACCGTATATCAGGACGAATTTTGCGATACCGGCGACAATGTCATCGTGGCGCCGGGAAATTTTGTACAGTTTGGCAAAGGTGCCCCGGAACAGGATAGTCCCGGCAGCAAGGAGCACAGCATGCGCAATGTTTTTCGCCAGCGTGCGGAAAGTCAGCGGGAATCCGACAAGATCATCCTCACCGAGCGCCATCAGCAGTTGCTGGAGCAGGAGCAGGCCATTTTGGCCAAGCTGCGTGAGAGCCTCGCCAGTTTTCCGGCCACTGAGGAAGACCTGAAATCGCTGGATTTCGCCGCCACACAATTGGGCGAACTGTTCATGCTGGTGATTGTGGGCGAGTTTAACGCCGGCAAATCGGCCTTCATTAATGCCCTCGTCGGCGAAACGGTGATGCCCGAAGGTGTGACTCCCACGACATCCGTTATTAACCTGCTGCGGTACGGCGATACCATCACCGAAAGAATGCTTCCCGATGGTGTGATTGGCCGTACCTATCCCGCCGATTTCCTCCGCGAGATCACGGTGGTTGATACTCCCGGCACCAACGCCATCATCCGCGAACACGAGGCGCTGACGCAGAGCTTTGTGCCGCGTTCCGATTTGGTGCTGTTCATTACCTCGGCCGATCGGCCGTTCACCGAGAGCGAACGGGAATTCATGGCCGATATCAGGGAATGGGGCAAGAAGATTGTCATCATCCTGAACAAAATCGACCTGATGCGTAACGAGGACAACAAGCAACAGGTGATCAATTTCGTGCAGGAGAACGTCGAGCAGTTCCTTGGCTTTACACCGGAAGTGTTCCCGGTGAGTGCATTGCTGGCGCAGCAATCCAAGGATATCGATGAGCGTAATCCGGATGAGGGCGCACGCCTGTGGGCGGCAAGCCAATTTGGTCCGCTGGAAACCTACGTGGTGGAGACGCTGGATGAAGAAAGCCGAATCCGCCTTAAGCTGCTCAACCCCCTGGGAATTGCCGACCATCTTGTTGATCGCTACCAGAAGGCCACACACGACCGCCTGGCCGTGATCGGCGACGACCTGCAAACCATCGCCAACATCGAACGCCAGCTTGCCCTCTATAAAGAAGACATGCGCAAGCAGTTCGCGTTCCACCTCACCCGTGTGGAGAACGTGATCCACCGCATGAATGAGCGTGGCGACGAGTTCTTTGAAGAAACCATCCGCATTGGCCGCGTGTTCGACCTGATGAATTCGGACCGGATCAAGAGCGAGTTTGGTCGCAAGGTGGTTGGCGATACCGAGCGCGCGATCGACCAGACCATCGATGAACTGATCGACTGGATGGTGGAGCAGGACTTGCGCGTGTGGGAGGCGGTGAACGATTACGTCGATCGCCGTCGCGTCAGTCAGTATGCCGATGAACTGATTGGCGATGTCGGCACGCAGTTTAAATACGACCGCCGTTCGCTGCTGGAAAGTGTCAGCAAGCGGGCGCAGGAAGAAGTGGATCGGTACGATGCCGCCCGACACGCGCACGAACTCAGCCTGGGCGTGCGCAACGCGGTGGCCACAGTAGCAGTGGCCGAAGCCGGCGCCGTGGGACTGGGCGCCCTGGTGGTTGCGGCGGCCAGCACTGCCGCTGTGGACATCACCGGCATTTTGGCGGCAAGTGTGCTTGCCGGGGTGGGGTTATTCGTGCTGCCGATCAAGCGCCGCAATGCCCGCAAGGATTTCCATGTTCGCAGTACCGAACTGGAAGCGCGGCTGATAGATGTCATGAATGAGCAGTTTGAGAACGAACTGAACCGGTCGGTCGCCCGGATTGCCGATGCCATTTCCCCGTACACCCGGTTTGTGCGGGGTTCGCAGGAGAAATACGAGGCGCTGGAGGTGGAGCTCACCACTGTGCAGGATGACCTCCGCAGCATCCGCCACGCTATCGGCGAGTAGTACTTCGTTGTGGTCCCGAGTGCCCAAATGTGCGCATTCGGGGCCTTTTTTCCGGCTTTTTGTCAGTTTCGAACTAAACTATACGCATGGGGCTTGACATCCCTGCCAACGGTATGTACTATTACTTACGAAAGGTAACCGATCACAGCGGGTGGTTGGAACCAACAAAATCTCACGATATCCTACAAGGAGAGTCAAACCCATGGTAAATCTCAAGATCGATTCGGCCCACAGCACCGTCAGCTTCGTCGTCAAGCACATGATGTTCGCCAAGGTTCGCGGCAACTTCGGCCAGTTCGAAGGCACCATCAACTTTGATGAGAGCAACCCCGCCAACAGCAGCGTGAACGTCACCGTCGACGCCACCAGCATCGATACCAAAGAGCCCAACCGCGATGGCCACCTGAAGTCGAACGATTTCTTTGGTACCGAGAACAATCCGACCCTCACCTTTGTTTCCACCAGCGTTGAGCCGAAGGGCGACGACCTGATGGTTCATGGCGACCTCACCATGAACGGCGTCACCCGGCCGATCGTGCTTGAGACCGAGTTCAATGGCAAGGGCCAGAGCCCGATGGGCGTTGAGGTTTACAGCTTCTCCGCCGAGGCCAAGGTGAAGCGCTCCGATTTCAACATGAACTGGAACGCCGCCATCGAGACCGGTGGATTCCTGGTCAGCGACGAAGTGAAGGTCGAAATCGAAATTGAAGCCAACCCGGCTGCCTAATTTCGGCTCACTCCTCACACAAGAACCCCGGCAACGAAGCCGGGGTTCTTGTGTTTTTCCGGCCGTTTCGGGAATGCGCGGGTGTGGTTCCCCTTCGATCAAGGTTGCCTCCGGTACAATGGCCGAACGACTTGCCACCCGAAGGGGGAACCATTCGATGCGCAGATACCTTGTTACCCTGCTTGCCGCGTTCGCACTCCTGATGCCTGCCCAGGCTGGCGCCCAAAGTGGCGATGCCAGCTGGCTCGATTCCATTGAAGGGCTCGATCTGGCCATCGGTCGCAGCTGGATGGCGCCAGTGGTATTCGAAACCGAATCCGTCACCACCGATTTCAANNGACCAGGGCACGCCGATAGCACAGGTCACGACGCTCTCAACACCCGAGTCCACGCCGGTGATTACCGATGCGATGCAGACATTCACGCTGAGCGCGCTTATTTATCAATTCGATTCGCCCGAGCACGCCGCCGAAGGGTTGGAGGTGCTGAATGCCGAGC
>DJVD01000141.1:8960-9126 GCA_002440805.1 Chloroflexi bacterium UBA6265 | reverse complement strand
AGGGCCGGTTCCGTCAGAACCTGCTCGGCAAGCGCGTGGATTACTCCGGCCGTTCCGTCATCGTGATCGGCCCGGACCTGCAGTTGCATGAGTGCGGTTTGCCGAAGCGCATGGCGCTGGAGCTGTTCAAGCCGTTCGTGATGCGCCGCCTGGTCGACCAGGAATT
>DJVD01000141.1:6923-8827 GCA_002440805.1 Chloroflexi bacterium UBA6265 | reverse complement strand
ACTACCGCCTTCAACGCCGACTTCGATGGCGACCAGATGGCCGTGCACGTGCCGTTGAGCAAGGCTGCCCAGACCGAGGCCTACGAGCGCATGCTGAGCGTTCGCAACCTGCTGGCTCCGTCCAGCGGTGAGCCGATCGTGGCGCCAAGCCAGGATATCGTGCTCGGTATCTACTACATCACCAGCGAAGTCGATTTCGAAGCTGTCCGTGCCAACGGCAATGTGCCGAAGGGCTGGGGCAAGCGATTCAGCAGCCTGGGCGAAGTGGAATTGGCGTACGCCAACGAACTGGTAGACCTGCAGGCCAAGATCTTTGTGCGCACCGACCGTGACGGTGGCGAGACCAGGATGATCGAAACAACGGTCGGTCGCGCCATCTTCAACAACGTGCTGCCAAAGAGCCTGGGCAAGTACTACAACGAAACCCTCGGCAAGAAGGGCCTCCGCAAGGTTGTGGCGGATTGCTTCCGCACCTACACGGATCCATTCGAAACCGCCAAGATCGTGAACGACATCAAGACCCTCGGGTTCAAGATGTCCACCAAGGGCGGTCTCTCCATTGCGCTCAGCGATGTGACGATGACCGAAACAAAGCCCGCGATCGTTGCGGCAGCGGAAGAAGAAGCTTCCCGCATCGATTCGGCGTGGCGACGTGGTCTCACCTCGGAAGAGGAGCGATTGCGCGAGCTTGAGCGCATCTGGAACGATGCCCGCGATCAGATTGCGGCCGATGTGGAACAGCGCCTGATGGGCCAGAACTCCGTCTACATGATGGCGGATTCGGGCGCGAAGGGTTCGATGAACCAGATCAGCCAGATGGCTGGTATGCGCGGTTTGGTGCTGGATACCAATGGCAAGATCATTGATATCCCGATTAAGGCCAACTACCGCGAAGGCCTCACGGTTTTGGAGTACTTCCTCTCCACCCACGGTGCCCGCAAGGGTATGGCCGATACCGCCATTCGTACCGCCGATTCCGGTTACCTCACGCGTCGCCTGGTGGACGTTGCGCAAGACGTGATCATCACCATGGAAGATTGCGGTACCGAGCACGGGATGTGGGCGCTGCGTGTAGATGCCGACAACAAGCCATACACCGATGATGAGTACCGCAGCCGTATCCTTGGCCGCATTGTTGCCGAAGATGTGGTGCACCCGGAAACCGGTGAGATCATCGCCGCCCGTGGTGACGAACTCATCGAGTACAAGCCGATGCCAGATGGCACCACTGTCGATATGGTTGGACAGATCATTGATTCCGGTCTCGACCGCATCAAGATTCGCACAGTCATGAACTGTGTTGCCGAACATGGGGCATGCCAGAACTGCTACGGTCGCAGCCTGGCCACCGGCATGAAGGTGAAACTGGGCGAAGCAGTCGGCGTCATCGCCGCGCAGTCCATTGGCGAGCCGGGTACCCAGCTCACCATGCGCACCTTCCATAGTGGTGGTGTGGCTCGCGCCGATATCACCACCGGTCTGCCGCGTGTGGAGGAGTTGTTCGAGGGTCGTCAGCCGAAGGGTGCTGCGCTCATGGCCAATCGGCCGGGCAAGATCACCATTCTGCGCGACGATACCGGCACAACCCTCACCATCAGTTCGGAGAACGAGGCCAGTTGGCGCCAGGAGTTGCCGGAAGGCTACGAACTGAACCTGCTGCCGGGCGACGAAGTGATCAAGAACAAGACCATCATCGCGAAGAACGATGCCGACGAGCGCATCTACTCCGATATCGATGGCCAGTTCTTCTTCGACGAGCCGACGCTGTACGTGCGCCAGCAGAAGATCGATGTTGAGGAATACCAGATCAACGTCGACGATACGCTGCTGGTGGAAGACGATCAGATCGTCACTGCCGGTACGCAGCTGACCTACGGCAACAAGGATCCGCACCAGATTCTGCG
>DJVD01000141.1:6726-6890 GCA_002440805.1 Chloroflexi bacterium UBA6265 | reverse complement strand
CAGATGCTGCGCAAGGTACAGATTCAGTACCCTGGCGATACCGACCTGTTGGAAGGCGATACCGTTGATCGGTTCGAGTTCAACAGCAAGAACGATCACGTGCTCATCCAGGGCGGCGAGCCGGCAACGGCACTGCCGATGCTGCTTGGTATCACCAAGGCCAG
>DJVD01000141.1:0-6705 GCA_002440805.1 Chloroflexi bacterium UBA6265 | reverse complement strand
AGAACGTGATCATCGGCAAGCTGATTCCTGCCGGCTCGGGCTTTGATGCTCGCCAGAAGCGCAAGGAAGAGGAGCTCAAGCTGAGCCAGCTCGACCAGATGACGCTCGATGCGATGAACGTTGAGCCACCAATCGAGCCGGCGGAAGAGGATGATTACCGCGAGTTGATGGAGGCAGGCGTGATCGCCGCTGAAACCGCTCCGAGTGAGAACTCCGGTTTCGGCATCGTTACCGAAGATGATGTGGACGGTTCGGGCAGCTAATCGCCGCCGGCCTGAAGCACAGTTCAATGCCCCGACCTACAACACGCAGGTCGGGGCATTGCTGTTTGCAAGGCAAATCCGCATCCTCGAAGCGACCGCAACCAAGGTGGTCACGTGAATACTTCGATTTGTGTAGCAACTCTCTTTCCGGGTACAATGGCGATACCCTCTGGGGAAATTTGCCGTGTGTCCTCTGCCGGGCACCGTGAAACAAGGAGCACCATTCATGGTTTCGCGTAAGATCAACCGTCGTGGTTTCGTTCAGTCGTCAGCCGTCGGCGTTAGCGCGGCCATGCTGGCCAAAAGCGCGCTCGCCCAGGATGCTACGCCCGATGCATCGGCCGTTGCCGATGTCCCTGCCTATAACGGCGAAGAAGTAACCATCACCTACGGTGTCTGGGACAGCGCCCAGCAGGCCGGTATCGAGCAGCAGATCGCCGCGTTCAAGGAAGTCCAGCCCAACATCACCGTTGAAATCCAGCTGACCCCGTGGAGCGATTACTGGACCAAGCTGCAAACCGCCGTTGCCGGTGGCGAAGCATTCGATGTCTTCTGGCTGAATAGCGCGAACTGCCCCGTGTACGCCTCGGCCGGTGCGCTCATCCCGGTTGACTCCGTCTTTGGTGAGGGTGGCCTCGATAAGGCAAACTACCCGAAGCAGATTCTCGATCTCTACAACTTCGAAGGGGTGCAGTATGGTACCCCACGCGAATATGACACCATTGCCCTGTTCTATAACAAGGACATCTTCGATGCTGCCGGCGAAGCGTATCCGGATGACACGTGGGACTGGGACAAATTCCGTGAAGTTGCCGAAAAGCTCACCGATGAAGGTGCCGGCCAGTACGGCGTGGGCCTGAACCTGGGCGGGCAGGAGAACTACACCAACTTCGTGCTGCAAAACGAAGGTCGTTACCTCAATGAGGAGTTGACCGAGTGCATCGTGGCCAAGGATGTTGTTGCCGGTGAAGCCCTGCAGTGGAACACGCAGTTCTTCCTCGATGGCCTCACACCAGGTCCCGACATTCAGCAAAGCAATCCTGTCTCCGACATGCTCTTCCCGGGTGGCGTCGTTGCCATGCTGCCGGGTGGTTCATTCCGCGCCAAGACCTACCACGATCTTGGGATGAACATCGATGTTGCCCCGTTGCCGCAGGGCAAGGTGCGCGCAACTGTTATCCACGGCCTCGGTAACGTGGTGTGGAGCGGTAGCAAGAATCCGGGCGCGGCGCTCGAGTTCGCCAAGTTCCTTGGCGGCGAGGATGCCGAGCGCATCCTGGGCGAATCCGGCATTGGCCTGCCGGCATACATGGGCCTGGAAGATACCTGGCTCACCAGCCTCGAAGGCATGAACGCGCAAGTGTTTGTCGATGCCGCCGAGTATGGCGTAATCCCGCAGGATCCGGTGGTTGGCCCCGCGTGGCAGGGCACACTGGGCGAGGAAGTGAACAAGGGCTTCGCCGGTGAAACCCCGATCGATGTACTGCCGCAGACCATTGAGGACGCCGTCAACGCGACGCTTCAGGACTCCTAGTCGGTAGCGCTGATCAATTCAACGCAAACGCATGCCCCGGCTTCACCTACGCCGGGGTGTGCGTTATTCTGAACTGCACGTAACTGAAGCACGATCGCGCTGGAAGATTTGGGGAGGAGCACCGGACATGCGCGCACATGCCGCACCTGAAACCAGCGTCCACTCCACGTCGCACCGCGCCAGCCAGGGCAGGTGGGGATACCTTTTGATTTCGCCGATGATGATCGGCTTCAGCATCTTTTTCCTTATCGCCCTCGGGGCATCATTTGTCCTCAGCTTCACCCGGTGGGATTTGCTCAATCCACCCGTGTTCAATGGTCTCAGCAACTATCGGAAGATATTTACGGACAGCACGTTCGGTGTGGCGCTTTTCAACACGTTTGCCATCGCTATTCCGCACGTGATCCTTCGCATCAGCATCGCGCTCGGATTGGCCGTCGCGCTCAATTCGAAGATCGCCTTCCGCACGTTCTATCGCGTGGTGTTCTTCTTGCCGGTGCTCACCATGCCGGTTGCCACCGCCACGATCTGGAAATGGATCTTCGATCCAAAATACGGACCGCTTAATGGCGTGCTGGCGCAGGCCGGGATAGCAGGGCCGAGTTGGCTGTTCAACCAGGGAACTGCCATTTTTGCCGTGGTGATCGTGCTGCTCTGGAGTGGAATTGGCTACGACCTTATCATTTTCCTCGCCGGGTTGCAGGCGATTCCCCGCGATTATTACGAGGCCTCTGCCCTGGATGGTGCCTCCGGCTGGCAGCAGTTCCGCGATATCACCGTGCCACTGCTCACTCCAACCACCTTCTTCCTCAGCGTGATTGCGGTCATCGGATCGCTCCAGGTGTTCGACCTCGTCTACGTCATGACCAGGGTGGACACATCCAACCGGTTGCCGACGCTGGTGTATTACATCTACGAGAGAGGATTTGAGGCTGGCCAAATGGGGTACGCGATTTCTGTGGCGTGGGTGCTCCTGATCCTCATCCTGGGATTCACATTCCTGCAATTCCGGCTGCAGCGAAGGTGGGTGCATTACCAATGAACCGCCGCACACCGGGATGGTACGTATCCCGCATCCTCCTCCATGCATTTCTCATGACCCTGGCCGTGATCTTCATGTTCCCGTTTGTGTGGAGCTTGCTCACGTCGCTGAAGACCATGCCCGAGCTGTTCAAGCCGATGCCATCGGGGAGTATTGCCCAGGTAGTGGAATACATGATCCCCCTCCACTGGCGCTGGGAGAATTACCAGCAGGTATTCGATACCGTGCCCTTCGGCACCTTCTACATCAACACCGTGCTGGTCACAGTTGCCCGGACGATTGGAGGGGTGTTCATTGCTTCGCTGGCCGCGTTTGCCTTCGCCCAGCTCCAATTCAAGGGTCGGGACCTTATCTTCTTCATCTTGCTCGCTGGCCTGATGGTGCCTGACCAGGTGCTGATCGTGCCACGATATATCCTGATGCGTGAGTTCGGCTGGCTCGATACGTACCAGGCACTGATCGTACCGTTGTTGTTCAGCGCGTTCGGGGCATTCTTGCTGCGCCAGTTCTTCCTTGGCATCCCGAAGGATTTCTTTGAAGCGGCAGCAATTGAGGGTGCAAACCCGTTCCGCATCTATTGGGATATTTACATGCCGCTGGCCCGACCTGCACTGAGTGCGTTCGGGTTCCTGATGTTCCTCTCCAGTTGGAACGAGTTCCTGTGGGCGCTGACCATTACCAATTCGACTGAGATGCGCGTGCTGAGCGTGGGTATAGCCTTGTTCGAAGGTCAATACAACACCAACACCGCCGTCATGCTGGCCGCCGCCAATCTCGCCACCATTCCATTGATCGTGCTGTTCATGTTCTTCCAGAAGCAGTTGGTGGAAGGTATCGCTCTTACCGGTGTGAAGGGTTAGGCAAGCGGGAGGTTTTTCAAAAGAGGTGCTGAGTGGACGAAGAAAAGCTGGGGTACCTTGCTGAGTTTATTCGAATCCGTAATGTCGCTGATCAGAGTGTCGCCAGGCTCATTGGCCGGCCCGCCCATGCAGGTCATATCGCCGAGTTCGTTGCTTCGAAGATTTTCGATATTGAGCTTCATTTTGCCGCCACAGTCAAGGCGAGTGACGGGTTCTTTCGTTCGGGACCGTTTCGCGGCAAATCGGTCAACGTTAAGTACGGTAGCCGTAACAGTGGCATTTTGGATGTAGTGCACAGTCTCGATGCAGGCGATCATCCTGACGTTTATTTGGTTTTCACTGGTCCAAGGTCGGGTGCGGTCACGTCGCGTAACACTTTTGCACCATGGGTGATAACCGATGTCTACGTCTTCGAATCGATGCAATTGCTTAAAGATCTGCGTGGTTTGAAGCTTGGAGTAGCAACCAGTATTCGAAGACAGTTGTGGCAAACTGCGTCAATCTATCCTGAAGCCAATGATGTGCTGTATCCACTTTCTCCGGAGCAACGAGCACTCCTAAAGCTCTTTGCGCCTATGCCTATATTGCCCGAATAACAGAAACGGGGGAAGTCGATTCGACTCCCCCCGTTTAGCTGCGTTGTCTACGATTCGCTTGTGGCTCGTTTTGCAGTCTCTTCTTCGACAAGACGCTTGACGAACTCGATGTTGAACTTCGTTCGATCCGGCAGCTTTTGCTGGGTGGAGAAATCCTCGAAACTGATCCAGCCGTCGTAGCCGATATCTAGTAATGCGCCGATGAGCGCGCGAATATCCGCCACACCCTGGTGCATGGGCCAGAACTTGAATCGCCATTCCACCGTGGTATCCGGTCGGGTCTTAAACGGGTAGGCGGTAGCATTCTTCACATGGACGAGGGCAAGGTATTCACCCAGTATCTCCAGGCCCATGCGGTAATTCTCAAACCCCTCGTACACCATGTTGCCGGCATCGTGGATCACGCCAATATGTTTCGGATCGAGTCCATCCACAAACAGGCGGGCGCTACTGGCGCTGGGGCAGATGGTACCCATGTGGGTCTCGATCAATGCTCGCACGCCTTCTCTTGCCGCGAGTTCTTCAATGCGCTTGAAATCGGCCCGTGCCTTGGTCCAGATTGGCATGAACGCCTGGTCGCTCGCATAGAGCGGCACGTTAATGCGCAGGCTCGGTGCGCCGATTGACACTGTATTGGCTACGGCCCGCTCGATCTCTGACCAATCGTCGTCGCTGCGCACATAGGTGCCCAGGTTTGGGAACTCGAGGTGATGCTTCGCGGCTAGCGTCTTTAGACGTTCCACCTCGTTGGCGAACTCCGATGCCGCCACGGTGCTCTTGTTGCCGTGCCAGAATTCCATCCCTTTGGGATTCGGGGGCTCATCCACCACACGTAGTTCCCAGCCATCGTAGCCAAGTTCTTCCAGCGTTGGTGCCAGTTCCTCCAGCGTCACCGTGGGAGATGCAACCGTAAAGAATGCGTATTTCATGAAACGGACTTTCCTTCTTTGCCTAACACAATCCTGCTGCAGAGAGTGTAAAACGAAGCAGGAATCGCCGCCGGCTAGCCATTGGCCTGGGTATAGATATCGAGGATGACGTCCACCGCTGCGCGGGCCTCATTACCGGAGACGTAGGGTTGTTCTCCACGCTCCAGTTGATCGAGGATCAGGCGCAGTTGTCGACGATGGGACAACCCCCATTGCTCGTTCGGCTCCCAGCTATCCACAAGTCGATGGTCTTCTTCTGTCAGCTCGATGTCCTCGGCTGGCATTTGGGCGTCCCACAGCGTCAGTGCGTTTTGTTCCAGCGTGACGCGACCTTCCGTACCAATGATCTCAAGTCGAAATGGATAGTCCTTATTGGCACATGTGGTGGCTGTGATGGTGCCAAGCGCGCCATTGCCAAAGACGAACGAGACCGCCGCCGTATCCTCCGTTTCAATCGTGTGGTTGAGGGTAGAGGTAAACGCCTTGAGTTCCTGCACGCCGCCCATGAGCCACTGCAGTTGATCCACCAGGTGAATCGCCTGGTTCATCAGGGCACCACCGCCATCGAGCGCCCAGGTGCCGCGCCAACCGCCGTTTGCATCGTAGTAGCTTTGGTCGCGATGCCAGTACATGACGTAATTGGCCAGGATCGGCTTGCCAAACACGCCCTGTTCGAGGGCACGTTTCACCGTAAGCATGTCCTTGCTGAGCCGGTTTTGGAAAATGACGGCCAGCTTCACACCCGCCTCTTCGGTCGCCTGGATCATCCGATCCAGCCCTTCGGCGGTAATCGCCATGGGCTTTTCGGTTATCACATGCTTGCCGTGCTCCGCTGCCAGCACCACCTGATCGGGATGCAATCCGCTTGGTGTAGCGACAATCACGACATCGATATCGGCATCTGCCAGCATTTCGGGATAGCTGGCGTAATGCGTGCCGCCGAACGTTTCGACAAACTTCTTGCCGGCGTCTTCTCGCGGTTCAGCCACAGCAACGAGGGTGGCATTGTCGAGGCTGGCAAGCGCCCTGGCATGAATCTCGCCGATGATGCCTGCGCCGCTGATGCCGATCTTAAATTGATGCGCCATGGGGCGAGCTCCTTTGGAGGTAATCACCACGATTCAACTGGGCATCATTGACCACGTATCAGGATAGGGCAGATTGATGTCGGAGCCAACCGCACTTCCGGCAATCCCTTCCATCAGACCAGCTTCTCCCGTCGCAGTCTGCTGGTTACGACGGGGTGGATATTATTCAGCCGACACCGAGGGCCACAACTGCTCCAGTTACAAGTTAAGAGCAGGTTTTCGGTCCAGGGGAGCTGTTGTGGAGCCAGATTCAGATGTTTGCAAGCACTAGCAGAAGGGCTGCCCCACCTCCCAGCCAGCACCATGTTGGATTTTCCGAAGCCAAGGTGGATGAAAGCATTGCGATGGCTATTGACGTGAATGCCAGCATCCAACACGCCAGGCGAGCGTTGC